>JAAXXJ010000050.1:0-836 GCA_013334545.1 Nitrospirota bacterium
GAATTTTTCGCAGGGCGATTTTGCCCAGACGGGCAACAGCCTTGATCTCGTGATCGAAGGGAACGGGTTCTTCCAGATCATGCAGCCTGATGGGACGGTCGCCTACTCGCGGTCGGGAGCGTTCAAACTGGACAGCGAGGGCCGCGTGGTGAATTCCGACGGCTATCCACTCGAACCGGGCATCACGGTCCCGGCCGACACCCTGAGCATTTCGATCGGGTCCGATGGAAAGCTGATGGTGAAACAGCCGGGCAACAATACGCCGACGGAGATCGGCCAGATCGAGCTGGCGCGGTTCATCAATCCCGGCGGACTCAGTTCCCAGGGAAAGAACCTCTATGTGAACACGGCGGCATCAGGCGAGGCCACGACCGGCAATCCGGGAACAGAGGGTTACGGCACGATCAGCCAGGGTTTTATCGAGCTCTCCAATGTGAACGTCGTCGAGGAGATGGTGAACATGATCGTCAGCCAGCGCGCCTACGAGATCAATTCGAAAGCAGTGCAGGCATCGGATGAAATGCTTCAGGTTGCGAACAATCTGAGGAGATAACATGGGTGCGGAGCGCGGAGTGCGGAGTGCGGATGTAAAAAAACAGGCAGGCTGGCTTCTCCTCTCGCTTGTCCTTTGCCTGACGGTCATGCCGACCTTCGCGTCAGCAGCGTCCCGGGACGTTGGTGACGTGCTGAAAACATATATTATGGACCATTACCCCTGGGCCGAGGTCGAGGTTTCCGATGTGCAGGTAAGCAGCGAAGCACCTGCCCGGCCTCCCGTGTCGATCACGGTCGAAAAGACGCCGCCCGGGAGATCGGTCTTCCGCCTCAGGTTAGCT
>JAAXXJ010000050.1:846-14104 GCA_013334545.1 Nitrospirota bacterium
GCCTCTGACCGGGTCATGATGAGCAGGGGCGCTTTTCATAAAGGGCACACACTCACGAAGGAAGACGTCTACGCAACGCTTATGGACAGCGTGCGTATCCCGAAAGGGGCCATCCGCAATGAAAGCGGCGTATACGGCAAGACGCTGACCCGCTCGATCGTTGCCAGCGTTCCGCTCACCGACGCCATGGTCTCGGAAACCGAGGTGGTGAAACGCGGGCGCCGCATCGTCATGTATGTGGAAGCCCCCGGATTCACGGTCAAGACCGCGGGCGAACTGAAGCAGGATGCATCGGTGGGGGGGGAGGTGAGCGTGCTCAACCTTGCATCAAAGAAGACGATCAGGGGGCAGCTGGTGGACGCGGACACGGTGCGGGTGGGGTTCTGATATGCAGAAGACAGTTCATTGCGGATCTCGGATTTCGGATTTCGGATTGCTCGATGGAGTGAGCAGGACCGTTCGTCGCCTGTCCCGCCTATTTCCCCTGTTGTCTCTCATTACGCTCTGCCTCATCCTTCATGCCTGCGCGACGCCGTCGCTGCCGGACCCTGCTCCTCGGTACATCCAGCCCAAGGCGGAAAACCGGCCCGCACCGCAGCAGTCCTCGGTCAATTCGCTCTGGCGCGACACGGCAAGCCTCTACGAGGATGTCAAGGCACGGCGGCTGAACGATCTCGTGACCATCAATGTTCTCGAGAACATGACCGGATCAGGCGCGGCGGACACGAACACCGGCAAGACATCGTCTGTCAACGGAAGCATCACCGATCTTTTCGGCCTGCCGCTCAGTGCCAGCGTCAATGGCGGCAGGTATAATCTGACGCCGTCATTGGCCGCCGCGTACGCGGACAGCTTTAAGGGAACGGGCGCGACCAAACGGCAGGGGAACCTCGTCGGCACCATCACGGCAAAGGTCGTGGAGGTGATGCCCAACGGGAACCTGACGCTGGAATCGAGAAAAGAGATCACCATCAACAACGAAAAGCAGATCCTCATCCTGAAAGGCATGGTGCGGCCCGACGACATCGGGATCGATAATACCATCGTCAGCAGCAAGGTCGCGGACGCGGAGGTCTTCTTTGTCGGGGACGGCGTGCTGCAGGAAAAACAGCGGCCTGGCTGGCTGGGCCGGATCGTAGGTGCACTATGGCCGTTCTAATGGACATTAGGGTAAGGGGTCAGGGATCAGGGGTCAGGAAGACACTGGTATTCCTCTGCCTTATGGTGGCTGCCGGCTCCTGGTTGCTTGCCCCTGAAATTCACGCCAAGCGGCTGAAGGATGTTGCCAGCTTTGAGGGCATGCGGGAGAATAAGGTTGTCGGCTTTGGCCTGGTGGTCGGCCTGGACGGATCGGGCGACAAGGGCAAAGCCACCCTCCAGGTCGTTGCCAATATGCTCCTGCGGATGGGAGTGACCATTCCCCAGGCCTCTACCAATCTCAAGTCGAAGAACACGGCCGCGGTCATGGTCACGGCAACGCTCCCTCCCTACCCCAAGCCCGGCGTCAAGGTCGATGTGGTGGTCTCCACCATGAGTGATGCAAAGAGCCTGCAGGGAGGCACGCTGCTCCTTACACCGCTCAAGGGTGCGGACAACAAGGTCTATGCCCTTGCGCAGGGGCCGGTTTCCATCGGCGGGTTCGTGGGCGGCAGCGGCGGTACCACGGTAACGAAGAACCATACCACGGCGGGCAGGGTGCCGGAAGGCGCCATCGTCGAAGTGGATCCGAATTTCGTTTTTAGCGGCAAAACAGAGGTCCAGTTGTTCCTGTACCGCCCTGATTCCACCACGGCATCCGATATCGCCCGCCAGATAAACCTGAAGCTGAATGACGAGAAAGCGGCGTCCACCGTAGACCCGTCCACGGTGAAGGTCATCATTCCCGAGGCATATAAGAGCAGGCCGGTCGAATTCATGGCGGAGCTTGAGTCGATCGACGTCACGGTCGATGGCCCCACGCGGGTGGTCATCAACGAACGGACCGGGACCATTGTTATCGGAGAAGCCGTCAGAATTTCACCGGTGGCGATCTCCCACGGCAACCTTACCGTAGAGATCAAGACGGACATCAAGGTCTCCCAGCCGGGAGCGTTTGCCCCCGCAATGGCCGAGACCGTTGTTGTGCCTCAGACGGGCGTGGCGGTCACCGAGCAGAAGGCATCGCTTTTCGAGATCTCTGGCGCTTCGCTCGGCGAGGTGGTGCGTGCGCTCAACTCCCTCGGGGTCACCCCCCGCGACCTGGTCTCGATCGTCCAGGCGCTGAAGGTCGCCGGCGCGCTCCAGGCGCAGTTGGAGATCATCTGATGAAGATCATGCCGGACATGCGGCGGCCCCTTCCCGGTGCACTGGAGAACATCTCTGGCAAGCAGGATCCCGAGGCGGTCAAGAAGGCCGCCAGGGAAATGGAGTCCCTCTTTGCCTATGAGATGATCAAGGCCATGCGGGCGACGACGGGCGAGTCGGCAAAGAGCGGCCTTGGCAACGACACCTATCTGACCATGTTCGACCTGGAGCTGTCAAAGCTCTTTGCCGAGCGCGGACTTGGTTTGCAGGATATGTTTGCCAAGGGGCTCTCGGCAGCTTCCAATAAGGCCAAGAGCGGCCAGTTAGAGAGCGTGAGCGGTGAGCTTAAGGCCATCCTGCCCGAAGAAGGTCGCATAGGCATCAGCTCTGATTTCGGGCCCCGGAAGGACCCGATCAGCGGGGAACGGAAGTTCCACCACGGGCTCGACATCCCGGCCCCCGCCGGGACCGGGATCCATCCGGTAAAGCCTGGCACGGTCCAGTTCAGCGGGGAACAGGCAGGGTACGGCAACGTCGTGGTCATTGACCACGGCGATGGCTTTGTATCGAAATATGCGCATAATCAGGCAAATTTGGTGAACACCGGCGAACGTGTAAGCCCCGCGACCGCCATTGCTACGGTCGGCAGCACCGGCAGGTCCACGGGCCCCCATGTTCATTTTGAAGTAGCCTATCAGGGCGAAAAGGTCGATCCGCGGGCCCTCCTGGCACAGGCGGAAGAACGAAGAAAAGGTTAAAGATTTTGCAGACGGTGCCGATAAGATAACAAAAGCTCTTGCCTCGTTCAGGAGGAACCATGAAGATCACTTCCCAGCAACCGCCCGAGAACCAAAACACGAACCGCGGCATCCAGAACGTCCAGAAGCCTGCCGGCACGGAGCAGGCAGAAAAGGCGGCCCCGGCGAAACAACCGGCGCCAGCCGACAAAGTGGACATTTCCGGCAGAAGCCGGGAGATCGCCGTCATCATGGCGTCGATCGCTCAGCTGCCTGACGTGCGCGCGCAGAAGGTCCAGGAGCTCAAGCAGGCTGTTGACGCGGGGACCTACAGCATCGATCCTCAAAAAATTGCGGAGAAACTGCTGAAAGATATATGAACATTGAGCAGGGCATAAAGAACATCCTGTCCGAACAGGTCAGCGGATACCGGACCCTCCTCGATGTCCTCCGGAAAGAGCGCGAATACCTGTTTCACTTCAATGCGCCGGGCGTGGAAACCCTTTCGAAAGAGAAGGACACGATCGTGCTGCAGCTCAGGCTGCTTGAAGAAGAGCGGGTGCGTCTTATCCGTGCGTTTGCCGCGGACCATCAGCTCGGCGAGGACATCTCATTGCAGCGGGTCTCGGAGATCACCGGGGACGACGGGTTCCAGAAGCTCAGATCGCAGCTGGTCTCTCTGCTTCAGGGCATTACAGAATTCAACGATTTTAACCGGGTGCTGATCGAGCGTTCATCGGGCGTCGTGAAGAATGCACTGCATTTCCTCGGCTCCATCGGAGCCAACCTTGATTCAAAATCGAGCGGAACGCTCTTATCGCGGGAGGCTTAGATGTCGATCTCTGGTCTCTTCAATACCGCGCAATCGGGGCTCCTTGCCAGCCAAACCGCGCTCAGCGTTACCAGCAATAATATCGCGAACGTCAATACGCCGAGCTACTCCAAGCAGTCGGTGATCCTCCAGATAGCCCAGCCCACGGTCACGGGCAGCGGAACCATCGGCAGCGGCGTAACAGTATCGGGCATCACCCGGAGCTACGACCGGTTCATCCAGGCCCAGCTCATGGGCCAGGACCAGAGCACGAACAGGTCCGCGGCACAGGACCAGGCATGGGGCCAGATCGAACAGGTATTTAACGACGTACAGGGGACCGGGCTTTCCGCGGCTATGGCGGATTATATCAACGCCTGGAACGATGTCGCCACGGACCCGACCGGAATGACCCAGCGGAGCGTGCTGCTCCAGAAGGCATCGGCGCTGACCACTTCCGCGCAGCACATCGAGAGCAGCATCGTCCAGACCCTGGACAACACCAATGCAAGCATTACCGGCGCGGCCAAGCAGGCCAATACGATTGCCAGCGCGATTGCACAGATCAATGGCCAGATCATGCAACAGGAAGCGGGGTCGGGAGCGCAGACCGCCATTGACCTGCGCGACCAGCGCGATCAAAAATTGAACGAACTGTCGAAGCTCGTGGGTTTTTCCTCCTATGAGGACCCGAACGGATCGCTCACCGTCATGGTCGGCATGCGCACGCTGGTGTCCGGAACGGGCACAAACCAGTTTTCCACGGCGCGAAACGCGGACGGCAATCCCGACCTGTATCTCGATGGAATGAACATCACCGGAGCGGTCCAAAGCGGCCAGCTCGGCGGCCTCATCGAGGCACGGAAAGACATTCAAACGAACGTATTGACATCATTCCGCAAGCTGATCGCGTCGCTTACGCAGCAGATGAACATTCAGCACCAGGCCGGATACGGTCTTGACGGATCAACGGCGATGGATTTTTTCAATCCCCTTCAGGTCTCAACGATCAACAATTCGGCCAGTGCGAACATTACGGCAACAATTACCGACCCTGCCCTGCTCACTCTTGATGAGTACGCGATAACGTTCGACAGTGGCGGCAACTATTCCGTGTTCAACAAACAGTCCGGTGCTCTCGTTTCCGCCCCGGCCCCCTACGTGTCCGGGAACACCATATCGCTTCCCGGCGTTGATGTGGTCATCTCGGGCGCAGTCACCCCTGCGGATTCATTTGTGGTAAGCACGCTCACAACTGCCGTGAGCAATTTCGGTGTTGCGTTAAGCGATCCGCGCCAGGTTGCGGCATCGTCATCGCCGCTGCAGCTCCCGGGAAACAACGCCAATGCGCTCCTGATGGTACAGTTGACGGACACGGTTCAGGCCAATCTCGGCAACAATACGTTCGCGAGCTATTACGGGAGCATTGTTTCCACGGTCGGCGTTAAGAAGCAGACCGCAGCCAACAGTCTCTCCTTTGATCAGAACCTGCTCTCGGCCCTCCAGGCGAAACGGGATTCCATCTCAGGAGTGTCCCTTGATGAAGAGGCCGCCAACCTTATACGTTACCAACGCTCATACCAGGCCGCAGCGCGCATGATCACCGTAACCGACGAGCTGCTGCAGACCGTACTGGCCATGGGCTCGGGCTTGTAAGCAGTATGCGAATAACCCCGTTCATGATATTCAACCAGCTCAATCAGTCGCTGGAAAAGACCTTGCAGAGTTATTCCCGGCTCAATGACAGCCTGGCCTCCGGAAAACGGCTCCTTGCTCCGTCGGATGATCCCAACGGCATTGCGCGGGCAATAGATTACACGCTTGGTATCAATGCCAACAACCAGTTCAAGACGAATATCGACGCAGCCTCGACCAGTCTTAATGTTACCAATACGACCCTGACCTTAGCCGAAAAAACGCTCTCGGACATTCAGAGCCTGATCAATGCAGCCTCAAGTGGCCAACAGGATCCCTTGAACAGTGCCTCGAATGCAAAACTGGCTGGTTCCTTCAGGGACATGCTCTACGACCTGGCGAACACAAAGATGACGAACAACCAGTACCTCTTCGGCGGGTTCAGGTCCGACACTCAGCCCTACGCTGCCGGCACCTATGATTACCAGGGAGATTCGGGGATCGTCAGGGTGCCGATCGACTCGGGGGCCACACTGCCGGTCAATGTCACGGGGAATGCGACCTTCAGCTATACGCTCGCCGCCCCGATATCGCAACAGATCGGCAATGGAAATTTTGTGCACTATACCCCGGGAGCCGGAACGACGGTCGACGTCGAGATCCGGGATGCAACCGACACGACGGTCCTTGATACGTTCAGTTTTTCGAACGCCATCCAGATGACCGATCTGCTGAGCACGGCCATCGGATCGAACGATACTTCAAGAATGCAGGCACTCATACAACCTTTTGCCCAGGTGCAGGAACAACTCCGCACGACAATGGCGGACGTTGGTACACGCGTGTTCAGGCTCGATGCCCAATCGACCTGGCTGACCAACAACACAAACTCTCTGACGAACTCCCTTTCGACCATCGTGGATGCGGACCCGGTCCGGACCGTCGCGCAGCTGAAACAGACCGAGGTCACGCTCCAGGCTTTGCGCGATTCAGCATCGCGGGTCCTTTCGCAGTCACTCTTTGATTTTCTGAAATAATTGCCAGGGCGATATCTCCAGCCAGGACATCATGGTTTTGCGATGGGTTTTTCCTGTTCTGCAGTACTAGCGTTTTCACCTTGGCCATCGTGAGAACGATTGTGGCCTCTGATGCTATGTCTTTTGTCAGAGAGCCCTCGAAACGGGGCTTTTTCAGTTTTACGGCAATCTCCCGGGTTCTACGCCGACATCTCCTCATGCCCCCGCATCCACCGCTATCCCGCTTGACTAAAGACAAAAACCGGTTTCGTTGTTATCCGATCTTTTCAGGCCTTGGTATGCCCCTTCAATGCCGCAGCGCACTTTTCCGGTCAATATAAAAGAATTCCCATACGGTATTTTTTGGTGTATATTGCTAGGAATCTCAGGAGAGCCTATATGCAAAACATACCGTTGACCCTGGCCAAGGCCGGCATGGTAGTTGCTAAAGAGATCAAGGCGTCCGACGACCCTGCCAGCATGACCGTCTGCGGCAAGGGTGTAAAATTGACTGATTCGCTCCTCAGGCGGCTGGAACAGATGGGCATCCAATCCGTGAACGTTGAGGGACATCCGGTCAAGATGGAAGGCGAGTCAACCGTCGAGGAAATGCTCGCTGCGCTGGAGCATCGTTTCCGGCGCGCAGGTGACGATCCCCTGATGCTGATGATCAAGGAAGTGTACAAGGGGCAGATCCGGCGGTCCATGGGGGATGCAGGTGCAAAGTAAGCGCACGGAGATCAAGCGGATCATCAAGGACACCACCTCTTTGCCCACGCTGCCGGGGGTCATTGCCAAGCTCGCCGAGCTGGGCGAGAACAACCGCATCTCAGTTCACGAGATGGCGCGGGTCGTGTCGTCGGACCAGGTGCTCTCCGCCAAGGTCCTGCGGTTGGTGAACTCGGCCTTTTACGGTTTCTCCGGTCGCGTCTCAACAGTATCGAATGCGCTCATCCTCCTCGGGGTGAATGTTGTAAAGAGCCTCGCCATCAGCAGCTCCATCTTCGAGATCATGGAAAAGAACGTCGTGGGCCTCTGGGAGCACTCCATGGGCGTGGCCGTGGCCGCCAACGTCATGACCAAGCGGCTGGGGCTTCCCGAACCCGAGGAGACATCCACCGCCGCGCTGTTGCACGACATCGGAAAGGTGATCATCAAGATCAAGCTGCAGGAGGACTACGGCCATTTGGCGGCGCTCATCAACGAAAAGGGGCTGATGATGATCGAGGCGGAACGTGAACTACTCGAGTCGGACCATGCCGAGATCGGCGAGTGGCTCGGCCGGAACTGGCTCCTGCCCGAGAAGCTGATCGAGCCCATTGCCTGCCATCACGACGTCGAACGGTCCAATGTGCACCAGACCAAGACAGCGGTCGTGCATGTTTCCGACGTGCTGATCAAGGCTTCGGGGTTCGGGTACAGCGGCGACGACCTGGTCCCCCTGATCCAGCCGGTGGCGTGGAAGAAGCTCGGCCTCAACGAACAGCTTCTGGCATCGATCGTCGAAGAGGTTGAGGACAAACTGGTCGAGGTCAGGAACTTCAGTCTCGAGATACAATCGAACAATGAACCCAAAGCGTAGAGTTGCGCTCCTCTCAGGGGACCAGCAGTTGCACAAGCACCTTGAGCTGCGACTGCAAAGCAGAGACTATCAGGTCGTGTCCCTGCCCGAACCGTCCCAGGTGCTCGGGTTCATTTACTCCGACCCGCCGGACCTTGTGATCATCGACCTTGCGACGCCGAACGTGCAGTTCCGCACGGTGCTGAACGAACTGAAGCAGGACAGCTACTTCAGCGTCATCCCCGTGATCGGCCTGATCAGCGAAGATGCGGCGGAGGGGATCGATTGGGGCCAGTTCCCGCTCGACGACTTTGTATCGCATCCGGTCCACTATCCCGAGCTCTTTAGCCGCATCCAGCTTTCGCTGCAGAGGTTGAAGCGCGTTTTCGACAACAATCCGCTCACCAAGCTCCCGGGCAATACCTCGATCCAGCAGGCCATAGAACGCGCGCTCGGCAAGCCGCGCGCCGTCTGCTATATCGACATCAATAATTTCAAGCCCTATAACGACACCTACGGTTTTTCACGGGGTGACGAGGTGCTTCGCATGGTCGGCCGGATCATGTCGAACACGGTGAAGGAGACGAAGGAGGGCGGGTTCGCAGGGCACATCGGAGGCGACGATTTCGTTTTCATCATACCCCTTGAGAACGTGGAGCAGGTGTGCAAGACCATCATCGCCAGCTTCAATATTATCGTGTCCGACCTGTTCGGCGATGAGGAAAAGGAGCGCGGACACTACCTGGCAAAGGACCGGCTGGGCGTGGTGCAGAAGATCCCGCTGCTCGGCATCTCGATCGCCGTCGTTCCCACGGACAACCCCCTGATCCAGCATGCGGCGAAAGTGGTCGAGGTCGCGGCAGAGCTCAAAAAAATGGCGAAAAAATCCGCTGAAAGCTGCTATGTGATCGACCGGAGGAGAGCCTGATCCTATGGTATAATCACGCTATGGGAAAGACCGAGACCGATGTAAAGAACTATATCAAGGGTTTGCACGATCTTTCCACGATCCCCGTGTTGCTCGGCAAGATCGTCGGTACCTGCAATGACGAAAACGCCACGGCCGAAGACCTGTACAAGCTCATCACCTTCGATCCCGCGCTGGCCGAGCGGGTCCTGCGTGTTTCGAACTCCGCCCTGCTGGGCCATTCCGGTCAGGTCAAGGACATCCACCAGGCGATCATGTTCCTGGGCTTCGAACGCATCAAGTCGCTGGCCCTCGGCATGACCGTGATGAACGCGTTCCCGTCGAGGGGCGCCATCACCGCGGTTAACCTCTGGGTCCACAGCTACGAGGTGGCCTTTCTTTCCTCGGTACTGTCCGACGTCATCCCGCTGACCCTGCCGGGCGAATGCTTCCTCGCCGGACTGCTCCACGACGTGGGCAGGATCGTTTTTTTCGGCATGGACAACGCCCGGTTCCTGTTCACCGACACCACGGAAACCATGTTCGACCAGGAGATGGCCGCCTTCGGATGCACCCATGCCGACGCCGGCGCATGGCTCGTTGAATCGCTCGGCATGCCCAAGGAGCTTGGCGTCCCCATTAAATACCATCATCTACCGTCGGCGGCAAAGGAGTCACGCAACCTGGTCGCAGCCGTCGCACTCGCCGAGGGGCTGACCCGGAAGTTCACGGCGCGTGCCGAGAACGACGGCATCTGGACCGCGGAGCACGATGCCCTGCTGAAGCAGTATTCGATCGCCCCCGAGGAAATCACCGCGATAGGGGAGAAGTTGAACGAGGCGCGACCGGAGATCGAGGCCATGTTCACCTCCCCTTGATCATAACGGTTTCAACATCGACGACCTTTTCCGGTTCCGACGGGACCTTCTTCACAAAACGGGTGACCGGTTCCCTCTATGATCAACAGGCAGACGGCAGGAACCATAATTTCCGTGGGCGGCGGGAAGGGCGGCGTGGGCAAAAGCATCCTGTCCATCGCCCTGGGCACGGTCCTCGCGCGGGGCGGCAGCAGTGTGGTGCTGGCCGACCTTGATCTCGGCGCCGCCAATCTCCATACCTATCTCGGCATCCGCGGCCATACGCCGGGCATTGCCGATTTCATCCTCGGCAAGGTACCGTCGCTCGAGAGCATTCTGGTCGAAACATCGGTCCCGAACCTCGGTCTCATCAGCGGCGCGGAATTCGTGCCCGGCGCAACCAATCCGGCGCACTGGATGAAGCTCAAGCTCATGCGACACCTCCGGTCGCTCCCGGCCGACTACGTGATCATCGACCTTGGCGCGGGCGTGCAGTTCAACACCCTGGACTTCTTCGGCATGTCCGACCATGGCATCGTCATCACCGCGCCGGAGCCCGGCGCCGTCATGAACGCCTACAGCTTTATCAAAGGCGCTCTGTACCGGAAGATTCAGAACATATTCAAGCACCATGCCGAGATCGCCGCGCTCATCGAAGCGGAGACCAGGATCGGCGGGAGCGAGAAGCGGTTCACCCTGGAGTGGCTCTCGGAGAGGCTCAAAAGCACGTCGCCCGATCTGCTGCCGCTGATCGACGAGATCGCGCGATCGTTCACTCCCGCGCTCGTCATCAACCGGGCGCCGGAAGGGCAGACACACCTTCTGGTCAAGAATCTCATCACCCTGTGCTCGGAAAAGATCGGGATCACGCTCGACCACGTCGGCGACCTTCCCGATGTCCGGGAGATATCGAACCACCTGCTCAACGTTCCGCGGTTCTTCGATCTGTCGATCGGAGAGTCTTACCATGCCGCGGCACAGGGGATCGTCAACCGCCTTATCAAGGGGGCTGCGAAGGACGGCGGCAGGAAAGCACGGATATTTGACTTCAGTGACGAGGAACGTGATGAGATCATCCTGTTGCTTGATTCCCTTGACGAGCGGGTCTTCAGCAAGACCAGCAAGAAAGCCTGGAAGCTCCGGATGTTCTTCAAGCCGTCGGAAGTGGTCGGTTATCTGATCAGTCGCGGTATTACCCACCCCCTATTTTACACATCCGCTTGATTCACGCCTGACCATTACTCCGGCGAAACACTCGGCTCCGGTCTCGCGCGGCTACTCTGAAAAATACACTACAGGGTTCTTCGTAGCCGCATGCCTTCGCCTGCGAAACAGGGTTTTTCAGGAACCTGTTAGAGTCCCTGGATCCAGGAACGAGCATATTCCCAGCAGTTCACTGCGGGGTTCGTGAGCGATTGGAATAAAGGTAGGGGGCCAGCCCCTTCATGAACTCTCCCCGAAGCATGAGGGAATAATTCCCTCAAACTCCCTTTGGTTCGATCCCCGATCTACCAAAACAAAAAGGGCTGACCTTTCGGTCAACCCTTTCATTTTTTTTGTGGAGCTGAGGGGGATCGAACCCCTGCCCCCAAGACTGCCAGCATGTCTGGACAGAAAATCATAATCCCTAAGATTCCGCCTGGTTTCCCATTGTACACAGTGAATCAAGGGGTTGATAGCTTTACGGTGATTACATCTATTACGATAGTTATGCCTGTTTCGCTATTTTTTAGCACAAATTTAGCACAGTAGAGGAAGAAATTTGGGCAGGAGCAGAGATCAGCCATGCTGTACCGCTCTACGGATACGATCCGAATGATCGAGCGCAACAGAGGTCATCATGACCTTCGAAGTTAATTAATAAACTGGTTCTTCGCTGCCTCGGCAATAGCCACTACCGCCGGATGCCTGAGTCTTTTTTCCGCAGATATGGCATAAAATCGTTCTGTGTGTCCCGTCAGCGGCCCGATCGAGCTGACACCATACTGCTTTTGCACCTCGCCCTGTATTATTGCGGGGGCGGCAAAAACGCCGAGGCCTTGCTGCCCAAACACCTTCAACAGCGCACTGTCCTCAAATTCCCCGACAACGTGGGGGTGGATATCATAGGCCTCAAACCAGCTGGCAAGCATGCCTCTCAATGCTGTTCCTACGGACGGTAAGAGGAACGGCGCGTTCCGGAGGGACGCCGGGAAATTGCGGCGATATTTTTTCGCTAAAGGACTGGCGGCAAAAAGCATAATTCCGCTTTCGCCGAGAAGGTGATTATAGGCCCGCACCTTCGCTAGCGAGCCGACGGGAGTATCGGTCAAAACGACATCGAGGTTGTGAATGCTCAGTTCGGCAAGGAGCCTGTCGGACCGGTTCTCGTGGCATATGAGTTGAACGTCATCGGACAGTTGCAGTACAGGCATTAGAAACTTTTTTGCCAGGAGCTTTGGAATCACTTCCGCGATCCCTATATGGACCTTGAGCGGTCTTTTGGCCGGCTGATCCCGCAGGGAATCGAAGATTTCCCTTCCCAAAAGAAAAATTTCATCAGCGTACCGAAACACGACCTGGCCTGCATCGGTCATTACGAGCTTCCGACCCTGACGTTCAAACAGCTTGTGCCCAAGCGATTCTTCCAGCCGCCCTATCTGCGTGCTGACAGTGGATGATGATAACCTCAGATTCTCAGCCGCTTTAGCCAGCCCGCCTTGCTTTGCCACCGTCCAGAAGTACAGCAGATGGTGATAATTCAACCAGTTCATGCCGCTGATTATAGTTCTATTAAATCAAACAGTCAATAGCATATTAACTAATAGACCTAATTGAGGAAAACCGGTATATACATGATAGCGCAATAATGATGAATCGCAATCGGTTTGCGAGGCTGCGGGTTCTCAAAGAATTTCCCAATATGAAGATACTAGTTCGGCATCCCGATGGAGATTCTGGCGACAGGCTGGCAATGCATGCTGAGAAGCTTCTCCTGCGAATACTTGATAACTCCTGTCTTTCGATTGATCGTATCGAAGTGAAGCTGAAACAGTCTGCAGGTGCTGAGGGACGGATCGATTATCGCTGCACACTATCGGCAAAACTACTTTCCGATTACTCTGTTCAGACCGATGCTTCTGAATGCGAAAAAATTCTTGCTGTATACCGGGCAGCGCATAAGTTGAAGTTTCTTCTGGAGAAGCAATGCAAGTCCGCGAGAAAAATGTAAAGCGGAAAAAGAACATTGGCTGTTCGTGCGATCTAAATGAATTCGCATCTGCCCGTTGCTGATGCAGACAACCCAATTCTGAAAAGGAGGATTTGTGTAGGATGGAAAACATGATCGAGATCAGATGGCATGGACGGGGGGGGCAGGGGACGGTCACCGCGGCCAAGGTGCTTGCCGATGCGTGTCTTTCCGGCGGCCGCAATGTGCAGGCCTTCCCGGAGTACGGACCCGAGCGCGCGG
>JAAXXJ010000051.1:0-8039 GCA_013334545.1 Nitrospirota bacterium
ACTAAGTAGCCATGAGCCTGCAGCGGCCCCGGCTGTCCGAACAGGTCCGGGGACCGCACACTAATCCAGCAAAAGGGCGGTTCCCATCATGTCAGCCATGCAGCGTGTCGCATCGTACGAACACAAGAACGATTACTACTACATCATCCTGCGCCAGGCGCCGGAGCTGGGAGCGAAGACCTATGTACTCTGCTGCGGCATCAACATGCCGCGTTTCGATCCCATCTGCTGGGGGAAGGCGGGGATCTGCTCGAACCCGGCGTTTAAAGGCCTCCAGCAGCTGAGGGCCGATGTCTCCGCATTCGTCCTGAAGCTGGGTCTCAGTTCGAAAAATGCGGAGCAGTTCCCGTGCGGTTCGATCACGCCTCCTGTCGGCGACGGATGGTACCGCGAGACCCCCCTCCTGATCGAGCGGGCATCCCCGAAGAACATCAAGAATATCCTGGCGTTCAGCGTACTGGACCTGGTAAAGACGGTCTTGACGGTCTGCGCCCCCGACGCTAGGGTCCCGGCCAAGGTTCCGACCCCGCCTGCAATGCAGAAGTTCCTGGATGCGCTCAATGTAAAGAACTACCGGGAGGCCGCTCCGCCGCCGATCGCAAAACCCCGGGGCAGCCGGTAACGCCCGGAGATACCCCAGAGAGTACCCCCGAAAACCGTTCCCTTCCTCACTGAAAGGCGGTCAACAGATCGTGACCATCACGCGTGTCGCCTCCTACGAGTACAAGAACGACTACCTGTACCTCATCATCCGTCAGGCACCGGAGCACGGGCCGAAGGCTTACACCCTGTGCTGCGGGATCGACATCAGGAAGTTCGATCCCCTTTGCCGCGGAACAAGCGGCATCTGTTCGAACCCCGCGTTCAAGGGTCTCCAGCTCCTGCGGGCGGACATTTCTGCCATCGCGCTGAAGAAGGGCGCGACCTCCCGGCCGCTCCACTATGGTGAATGCATGCTCCTTTCGCCGCGGGGAGAAGGCTGGTACCGCGAGAGCATGCTCCTGGACGGCGTGACGCCGAAGATTGCCCGGGAGGTCCTTGCGTTCGGCGTCAAGGACCTGCTGACCAAGGTACTGACCGTTTGTGCGCCGGGCACCGCGGTGCCGAAGAAACTGCCGATCCCGCCGGCTCTCCAGAAATTCATCGAATCGTTGGAGAAGAAGTAGAGACGAGACAAAACAATTTTCACCACGGAGACACTGAGTCACGGAGGAAAAACGAACGAACAGGAAAGGATAGACGAAGATATTCCGTGATCTTCGCAGAAAGAACAGAATAATCCAATATCATATTATTAAATGACTTGCCTTTCTCCGTGTCTCCGTGCCTCCGTGGTTAATATCCAAAACATGTCATCCCTTGCCATAATCAAAGACGACCGGGACCTGGAGCACATTGCCGGTGAGGGCCACCCGGAGAGCCCGAACCGGCTGCGCGTGATCCATGACCTTATCGCAAAGGAGTTCAGCGGCCTGCCGCTCATCGAGCCGCGTCTCGCCACCGAAGACGAGCTTGCGGCGGTCCACGATCCCTTCTACATCCAGACCGTTGCGAACACCGAGGGCAGGGCCTTCAGCAGGCTCGACGCTGACACCGGCCTCTCGGCAAGGTCGTACGAGATCGCCCGCCTTGCCGCCGGCGGCCTGCTGGAGGCTGTTGACAGGATCCTCAAGCCGCAATCCGGAGTCCGCAATCCGCAATCGGTGTTTGCCTTCGTCCGCCCTCCTGGCCACCACGCGGAACCGGGGCGCGGCATGGGCTTCTGCCTGTTCAACAACATCGCTATCGCGGCGGAATATGCCATCGAGAAGCATGGCCTGAAGCGCGTCCTGATCGTGGACTGGGACCTCCACCACGGGAACGGCACCCAGAAGGCCTTTTACGACCGCAACGATGTCCTGTTCTTTTCCTCCCATCAGTATCCCCACTACCCCGGGACCGGGAGCTTCGACGAGGTCGGGACCGGCAAGGGCGAAGGCTTCACCGTGAACGCGCCCTTCCCGTCCGGCTTCGGCGATACGGAATACCTCGCCGTGTATGAACGCATCCTGAAGCCCATTGCCCTGGAGTACAGGCAGGAACTGGTGCTCGTCTCGGCCGGGTTCGACCCCTATGTCAAGGACCCCCTGGGCGGCATGGAAGTGACCGGCGACGGGTTCGGGAACATCGCCTCACTGGTCCGCGCGATCGCCAACGACACCTGCAACGGCAAGGTCCTGCTCACCCTCGAAGGCGGGTACAACCCCGACGGCCTGCGCGAAGGCGTGCGCTCGGTCCTTCAGGCCCTCGCCGGCCCGGCCCGGACCGTGCCTGTCAGGGACTCGGCCGCTGCCGAGCGCGTCATCCAGAGCATCATCAGCCGCCAGAAGAAATACTGGAAGAGCCTGAAATAATATATCGCCGTAAGAACACCGTCCATGAAGAAACCGCAGACATCGCGCCTCGAACGACCGCGCCACGCCATGCCGGCCTTCGTGCGGGCTGCTCTGGTCAGGAGCAAGCTCATGAGCGCCTATCGGGAGCGGCCTCCGTACCAGCAGAACGATTACGTCGGCTGGATCATCCGGGCAAAGCTCGAACCGACCCGTCAACGGCGGCTTGCCCAGATGCTCGATGAACTTGCTCGTGGTGACCGGTATATGAAGATGGCATATCGTCCGAAACGGTCTGCTGTGAAACCCATTGTCTAGATGACCTATACGAAGAAGCGCAAGAATGGGTACTAAGTAAATAGGGTTGTTAGCCGGAAAGTCCCCATTTGTCCGAAAAGGGATCTTATCCGACAAGTGGGGCATTGATATATAAGGATTTCCAAGCTCAGGTTGCATCGCGTGACGATATTTTCTGATATAGTGGCAGGAAAGACAGAAAACTACTCAATCACTTTTCTGTAATTGCGAAAGGATATCAAATGATCACTAGCGGATCGAAACGAGATCAGAGATTCATAAAAGCAGTCATGCTACTTTTATTCATGGTGGGTCTTCACTCTGCCTTATATGCCGCGATAACGGAATCGACAGCACCAGCATCAAAGTTTGCAAAAGAAGTGACAAAAGAGACATATAAGCAAGTGAATCCACCAGCGGCAGTTCCTGTGTTTCGATGGGATTTCTCAAAAGCCCAAGTTGTTCACACTTACGCATACGAACAAGAGGTCCGAAGCAAGACCAATATGGGATCTTTAGGCGATAAGTCCGGTGATATGGGGCAAGAGATGTCAGCCAAAGGAGCATTGCTCATTAAAAGTCAAGGCGACAAGACGGCCGAATTAGTACTCAAGGACGTGAAGATGAGTATGAAGATGGACATGGGAGACAAAGAACCTAAAACCATGGAACAGCAAATGCCGTCCTTCGTAGTGCAAGGCATGAAGGAAGATGGTTCTGGTTCATTCGGTAATAGTTCACAGGATATGCTCCTCAAGATGCTATTCCCTCTACCTCCACAGTCCCTCAAAGTTGGTGAATCAGTGAACATGCCCGCTCAGATGCCCTTCAATGCTATGGGGTCTGTACTTGAAGTCAAGGGCCGTTCACGCATTACCCTTTCGCGATACGTCAAAATCGGCAGCCGAACATGTGCCCAGTTTGATGTAGATACAGATATATCTGAATTGAAGATTCCATCAGATCTAAAAGGCGATTACAAGTGCTCCACGAAAGGTACGTCAGTGTTCTATTTCGACACAGCAAGTCGGTCTTTTGTGTCAGGAACAATCGCACTTATTATGCAGTTCAGCATTGACGCTCCCATGCCCGAGATGAAGATGTCAGGAGAGAATGCCCCTGATATGCCAAAGACAGCGAAGATGTCTATGGTGAGCGATAATCTTATTCGAGTCAAATTTAAATAATAGGGCTTTGCTCCAATCGTGTGACAAGGCGCGGTTCTACTCCATCCCGGAGTATTGCTTTTAACGATCGCGTCCATATCGACTCGCCAAAAAGCGGCGAGTGACGCGAACGTTCACCATAGGAGATAATCGCGGTGGAAAATATGCTGCCTGATAGCAGCTACATAGCTGAGCTGAGACGTCCGTGGAAGCTTTTCAGCTTTGCAGGTGGAATGGTCTGGCTGCTGTATGGTGCTTTAAACTATGGTATTTCTGACTGGGATGTCGGCATTAGTCTGTTGATGGGTGGCCTAACGTACCTTTGCGCGCCTTGGAGTATAAGAGTCATTCTGCATTGTGTAAGATTCCGGCCTAAGTATTGGCTGCTATGGATCGGAAGTTCTCTTGCTGTGGCCCTATTCGTAATCGATGGTGTTTATTATTTGTACCATACCATCGTCGGCAATCAAATGCTTCGCCGTGAAAATTTATATGCATCTTCAGCGCTTTATTTTCTAGCAGGTTGTATCTGGTTATATCGGGGGTCTCTCCGGGACTTTGTAGACGATTACAGGGCATTGCCTATACTACAGTCGCCTCTGCTTGAGAAGGTAAAAAAACTGCTGGGCGCGATCATCGGCGCTGGAGCAATGCTCCTCCTAGCCCTTCCGAAATATAGCGGCGTTAGTATGATGGGTTTCCTGTTCTTTCTCGTTCCGCTTAATTTTTACAGCATCTATAGAATGACTTGGAAAAAGGAAGAACGGAAACTAAGGCTTACCAGAATGGCCATCTGGTTGGCGTGCATCATACTCGTTGCAAGTACTCATTACTACATGCACATTCAAACGCGAATTGCAGCTGATAAGGTTCGCAACGAAGTCCTTGTCTACAGGGGTAAACAAAACACCTACCCAATGGACCTGAATGCCTTGAGCAGCAACGCGAAAGAGATCGCAAAGATAAATCGCATTGCGTATTTCATAAACGACAAGCAAGTGTATTTATTTTATCCGGCTACGTTCAACGGATTTAACACCTACTTCTACGATTTCGAGGCGAATACCTGGCGATTTCGAACAGATTAGACGTGAATTGCCTGTACGAAAAAGTTAACCAGCGGGTCCGCAGCGACGCGCCCTGAGGCGGCGCGTGATCCGCGTGTTCTACCCTCCTTCATTGACTTAGCCTTCTTTTCTCTGTATTATCAATACGTATGCCGACCTTCACCTACAAGGCCGTACGCGAGGATGGGACATCGGTTGCCGATGAGTTCACGGCCGCGACGGTGGCTGAAGTGCGCCAGGCCTTGGAGAACAGGGGCTATCTGGTCCTTGACGTCCAGAAGAAGGCGGTTTTCGGGGGCGGCGGTGCGAACCCGAAGGACTTCCTGCTCTTCAACCAGGAGTTCATGACGCTCATCAAGGCGGGCCTGCCCATCCTGCAGGCCCTGGAGATCCTGCACAAGCGCATGGAGAAGCCGGGATACCGATCGGCCCTCGCCGGCATCATCGAGGCGGTCAAGGGCGGCTCCGCCCTTTCCGACGCCATGGCCGCCCACCCTGCCTTTTTCCCGCCCCTCTTCACGGCAACGGTCCGGGCGGGCGAGCAGAGCGGCGCGCTCGTGGACGTCCTGACGCGGCACATCGCGTACCAGAAACGGACGATCGCCCTGAAACGGAAGGTCCGCTCAGCTCTCATCTATCCGGTCTTCCTTGTCCTCATGCTCGTCGCCGTGCTCGCGGTCTTCTTCCTCTATATCATCCCCAATTTCACCCAGATGTACAGCGACCAGGCGAAGCTCCCCCTGCTGACCACGGCGCTCGTGTCGTTCACCGCTTTCATCGTCTCCTCCGCGCCCCTCCTCGGGGCCGGGCTTCTTGCCGCTCTTGTCGGGCTGTCGTTCTGGAAGAGGACCGCTTCCGGCCGGCAGGTCCTCGACGCGATCACGCTCAGGATGCCGCTGGTGCGGACGGTCCTCACCCAGTACTACATGGCCCAGCTTACCCGCACCCTGGCAACGGTGCTGCGGGGCGGCATCCCGCTGGTGCAGGCGATGGAGACCACGGCCGGCGTGATCAGCAACCGCGTCATCGCGAGGCATCTCACCGAGAGCCGCGAGCTCCTGACCGAGGGCGTGAGCCTCGCCGACGCCTTCGATCGGACAAAGCTGGCGCCTGACATGACCATCCGGATGATCGAGGTGGGAGAATCGTCGGGAGACCTCCCGCAGATGCTCGAGGACGTTTCAGATTTCTACGAGCAGGAAGTGGAGAACAAGCTCACCGACCTCACGACCATGATCGAGCCGGTGCTCATGCTCATCATGGGCATCGTGATCGCGTTCATCGTCGTGGCGCTGTACCTGCCGATCTTCGAAATGGGGGCGAAACTGAAATGACGTCATTCCGCAGAAAACGGCTGGGAGAGATCCTCGTTGCAAAGGGCGTCATCACCGCGGCCCGCATCAACGAGGCGCTCGTCCGGGGGGACAACCGCCAGAAGCGCATCGGCGAGATCCTGCTGGCCGAAGGGCTCATCACCGAGGAGCTGCTTGCCCAGTCCCTTGCAGAGCAGCGGGACCTGCGCTACATCGACCTCGCGGAACACCGGATCAACCCCGCGTTCTTCGAGTCCGTGCCCATGGACATCATGCAGCGCTACCAGTTCATTCCCCTGGAGGACAGCGGCGATGTGCTGGTCGTCGCCCTGGCCGACCCCAACAACATCCCGGTCATCGACGAGCTGGAGCTCCTTCTGCAGCGCCAGATCGAGGTCTGCGTGAGCACACCGTCGGCCATCCAGGAGACCCTGCAGCGCAGCGGTTCCTCGGAGCGAAAGCTCCAATCGGTCTCCGAGGATTTCAAGTTCTCCATCGTGAAGGAGCAGGAGGACGGCGCTGAGGAGGTGCTCTCCCTCGAATCCATCGAGAAGGACGAGAGCCCCATCATCAAGCTCATCCACACCACGGTCTTCGACGCCATCCAGCGCCGCGCCAGCGACATCCACATCGAGGCCACGGACAGGAACGTGATGATCAAGTACCGCATCGACGGTGTGCTCTACCCGGCCACGGAACCCATCGACATGAAGTTCCACAGCGCCATGGTCTCGCGCATCAAGGTCATGAGCGATCTGGACATCGCCGAGCGCCGCGTGCCCCAGGACGGGCGGTTCAAGATCCGCACCAGCGCCAAGACCATCGACTTCCGCGTCTCCATCATGCCCTCGACGTTCGGCGAGGACATCGTGATCCGCATCCTCGACAAGGAGTCCATCACCGCCGGCGTCAGCACCCTGCGGCTCGAAAGCCTCGGCTTCGACGAGACGGACCTCAAGCGCTTCCGCAAGAGCATCCGGGAGCCCTATGGCATGGTGCTCGTCACGGGCCCCACGGGCAGCGGCAAGACCACGACGCTCTACGCCGCGATCAGCGAGATCAACACGGGAGAGGACAAGATGATCACCATTGAGGACCCGGTGGAGTACCAGCTGCGCGGCGTGGTCCAGATCCCGGTGAACGAGAAGAAGGGCCTCACCTTCGCCCGCGGCCTCCGGTCCATCCTTCGCCACGACCCGGACAAGATCATGGTCGGCGAGATCCGCGACGCCGAGACGGCCCAGATTGCGGTCCAGTCCGCCCTCACCGGCCATCTGGTCTTCACCACGGTCCACGCGAACAACGCCTTCGACGTGCTCGGACGCTTCCTGAACATGGGTATCGAGCCTTATAACTTCGTTTCTGCCCTCAACTGCATCCTGGCCCAGCGCCTTGTGCGCATGCTCTGTCCCAAGTGCCGGAAGCAGGTGCGCCTGACCCGCAAAGAGCTCGAAGAGTCGGCCATGGACGCGGACCGGTACCAGAACCATGCCTTCGCGGACGCCGTGGGATGCAAGGAATGCAACTTCACGGGCTTCCGGGGCAGGAAGGCCATCACCGAGTTCCTCGACCTTTCGGACCGCATCCGCGAGATGATCCTCGAAAAACGTCCCTCGTCGGAGATCAGGAAGACCGCCATCGCAGAGGGCATGACCACGCTCCGTCAGTCGGCGGTCACCAAGGTCCTGAACGGCGACACCACGCTCAAGGAGATCAACCGGGTCACGTTCATTGAATAACAGGCGTCAGGAGACCGGGGGTGGGAGGAAACCGCTTCAGACGCTCGTCAGGAAAAGCCGGCAGAACATCGTTCATCCCTTCCTG
>JAAXXJ010000051.1:8049-14064 GCA_013334545.1 Nitrospirota bacterium
CCTTCACCTGCAGGGATGTGTATGGCCCCTGTGAGCCCGGGGAGGGCGGCATGATGCGGATCAATGCACCTTGCGGAATGCGGATTGAAGCGGAAAATAATCCGAGAACCGAAATCCGAAAGGCACCCGGGTTCACCTACGTCGCCCTCCTGGCGGCCATCGTCATCCTCGGCATCAGCATGGGAGCTGCAGGAAAGTACTGGTCGTTCGTCATGCAGCGGGAAAAGGAGGAGGAACTGCTGTTCCGGGGAGAGCAGTACCGGCTGGCCATCGAGCGGTATTACCGCGCCCTGCCCGGCAGGAACGCATATCCACCGAGCATCGAGGAGCTTGTGAAGGACAGCAGGACCCCCACGGGCAAGCGGCACCTCCGGCAGGCCTATAAGGACCCCATCACCGGCGAGGATTTCGAAGTGGTGCGCGACCAAACGAAGTTGAACCGCATCACCGGTGTGTACAGCAAGGGCGATAAAGAACCGCTCAGAAAGACCGGATTCCCGGAACAGTATCCGGATTTCGAGAACAAGAAGGCCTACAACGAATGGAAGTTCGTGTATACCTCACCGGCGGCAGCAACGCCGACAGCAGGACAGACCGGCACCATCATCCCTCGCTTGCCCCGCAATCTGCCCGCCCCGGCACCGGCACAATAGCATGACCAGGGAAGATCGTCTCGAAATACTCTTCGACGAGCAGGCCCTAAAACAAGCGGTCTTTGAGCTTGCCGCTCAGATCTCCCGCGACTACGCCGGGAAGGAACTGCTGCTGGTCTGCGTCCTGAAAGGCGCGGCGATCTTCTTCGCCGACCTGGCGCGCCGGCTGATCATTCCGGCAATGTTCGAATTCGCCCAGGCCTCGAGCTATGGAAGCGGCACCGTATCCTCCCGGGCCGTGGCCGTATCGAAGGACATCGGTTCCGACATCAGCGGAAAGCACGTCCTGCTCGTGGACGGCATCATCGACACCGGCGCTACCATGGACTTCCTGCTGAAGCGGTATCGGGAGCGGGGACCGGCCAGCCTGAGGACTGCGGTCCTTCTGGACAAGCGCGCGCACCGGACCGTTGATGTCCCGATCGACTACCGGGGGTTCGAGATACCGGACAGGTTCGTGGTGGGGTACGGGATGGACAGCGGGGAGAAGTACCGGAACCTGCCGTATATCGCCGTGGTCCCTCCCGGGGATGCGGCTGCACCTTGATCCTTCCTTTTCTCCTTCCAGCCCGCTCACGCGAAGTCGTATAATATTTCAGGGTCTTCTGACTTTCGTATGGGTATTACTAAGTGTCTTTAAGATTATTATGCTGAATTATCAAGCCTCAGACGACCTTCCCGCCACCTTTCTTGCTTGCCCGAAGAAAGGTGGCGCCAAAGAAAGGCACCGGTTGACCATCTTATTATCAGAAATGCTCGGTCGTCCTCGGTACATTTCAGAAACTCGGGCTTCGCCCTCAGACAGTCTGAAATGTTTAACCCTCGGACTCGGTCGCATGACGGGAATGTTCGCATGGGGAGGAGGTCAACGGCTTGAGAAGCTTTTACCCAAATCCCGCATGTCCCCGGAGCTGCCCTACGAAATTTTGGGGCACCGGTCTTGGCCTAAGGAAGCGTCCCGAAGGGCGGACGCGAACTGTCTGAGGCCGCAGGCCGAGTTTTCGCGGCCGAGCGGACGTGGCCTTAGACCGGTCCAAAATTTCGTTCAGGCTGCGAAGGGGATATGCAAAAAAGTTACCTGATCCGGGTATTACCCACACAAAACCCGGAAGATCCAGCTTTTTTAACGTTTGGATTACGTCTTCGTCACCTCCCCGCCCTCCCGCAGAGGTCTGAAGGGAATCATTCAGGGACCGCTTACTTCAGCCCCGTATCCTTCATGGCCTGCGTGCACCGCTTGTTGAGCTTGGCGTCGTTCTTGGCCATGCACTGGAGCAGGCGGCCTTCGCCGGGCTTGACATCAGCACAATAGTTCTTCAGATCGTCGCGGCACTCGTTTGCTACATAGGTCAGAGCGGTAAGCGCCCGCTCGAGCTGGGCGATGGCGTCATAGAGCGCATACTCGCACTGGCCCGACAGTTTATCCTCGTGGGCATACAGGCAGGCGAGGACACGTCCCTCGCCGGGCGTCACCTCCTTGCAGTATTCGGCGATCTCCTTATCACAGCCCTTTGCCACTTGTTCTACCAGCGGATGTTTGGACGCGGCGCATCCGCCGAACACCAGCGCGAGACAGAGCACCAGGGTCCACAATAATGCTCGCTTCATGATCGATCCTCCTTCGGAGCATGTCCGCAAGGTCCGCCTTGACCTACTGTATCCGCAGACCGCCCGGAGCCGTGACTGACTTCATTCCCGTGTCCTTCAAGGCCTGCTTGCAGCGGCTGCTGACCTTTGCGTCGTTCTTCTCGATGCACTGGAGAAGCCGACCCTCGCCGGGCTTGATGCCGGAGCAATAGGTCTTTAGGTCGCCGCCGCACTCGTTCGCCACGTAAGCCAGGGCGTTTATGGCCCGCTCAAGCTGCACCGCGGCGTCATAGAGCGCGTACTCGCACTGGGCCGACAGCTTGTCGCTGAACGCATAGAGGCAGGCAAGCCCTCTCCCTTCGCCCGGCGTCACGTCCTTGCAGTACGTCTTGAGCTCCTTGTCGCAGCCCTTGACCACGCTCTCGACCAGCGCCTGCTGGGCCGACGCGGCCCCGCTGAACACCAACACCATACCGATGACCACCATCCACACCATTGCCTGCCGCATATTGACTTCCTCCTTTCACATTGTGTTTGGCCGATTCAGGCCGGATATTCGCGGCTATTCCCGTTTCCCTGCACCTTCAAACGGAATGCTATTTCTTCAGCCCCGTGTCTTTCATTGCCTGTTTGCACCGCTTGCTGACCTTCGCATCGTTCTTGTCGATGCACTGGAGCAGCCGCCCCTCGCCCGGTTGGATAGTGGCGCAATAGGTCTTGAGGTCGTCCCGGCACTCGTTCACGGTATACGTCAAGGCGTTAACGGCACGTCCAAGCTGCGCTGCGGCATCGTACAGCGCGTAATCGCACTGGTCCGACAGTCTGTCCCAGTGCGCGTAGAGGCAGGCAAGGCTCCGCCCTTCGCCTGGTGTCACGTCCTTGCAGTATATTGTGAGCTCCTTGTCGCAATTCTTTGCCACGCTCTCGACCAGCGTCTGCTGTGCCGATACTTCCCCGCCAAACACCAACACGATCACAATGACCACCATCCATACCGTTGTATGCCGCATCTTCACTTCCTCTTGTTCCCCTTTGATCTCGTTGAGCATTACGCCGTCATTATTGCCTTCGTAATGATCTCCATGCCCGTCACGTTCGAGAGTCTCGATGTTGACCTAGCATGTCCGCTTCGCCCGTCCCCGATCAGGGCCTCATCCAGGCGCTGCCGAACTGGATATAGATGGCGGTGACGTCCGGGCCGAAGGCCAGGTCCGCACCCATGTGCAGGCCGTACGCGCGCGCGATCTCGTAGCGGAATCCTCCGCCGCCGGTCGTGACGGTTCGCTTATTGTCCACGCGCGTAAAGTCGTTCCAGGCGACGCCATAGCCGCCAAAGCCGACAACGCTGAAGCGCTTCCAGCACTGCCACCTCACCTCCGCCTCTGCCTGGGCCACTTCCTCGCCCTGGTAGCGCATGACCGGGGCACCTCGCAAATAGATGAACGGATACATATAGAACGGCACGTCGCCGGAGCTGACCGTGGCGTCGCCCCGTACACCCATTATCACGTCCGGATGGAGCGGAACATATTGTATCGCGGTCAGGTTAGAACGCTGGAACTCGTCATCCCCGCCGAAGGCCGGGGCGAAAAATCCGGCCGTCAGCTCGACAAAGGTGCCTTTCGACGGCGTGAACATGTTGTCCCGCGAGTCATAGGAGAGCGTCGGCGCGAAGCCTCCCACGCGGGACTCACCTCGCAGGTCCTGCAGGCCGGGTATCTTGTCCGGTGCATCAAAGTCGACCTGCGTGGAAGCCAGCGCGTATCCGAGCCCGGCCCAGTACTTCGACCCCCCGATCCGATACTTTGCCCGCACCAGGCCGGCCAGGGGTTCAAGGTTGTAGGACCTTGGATGGTTCTCCAGAACGTTGTCCCGTCCGATCCCGTAGAAATCGAGGTTCACCGAGGCCTTGACCACGCCCACGAGCGTCTGGAGCCGGTCGCCCATCCAGTGGCGCATGTCGCCTGCCATCACGCCCCAGGTGCCGTTCTCCGTGCCCATGCCCCCGACGAAAGTGATGTTCGGGCGACTGAAGCCGGCCTGCGCCTTGCCAAAAGGCTTGTCAATGAACGCCAGTCCGCCCGCTGCTCCGTAGCCGACCGCCGGCTCGGTGATGGGGATCACGATCGGGAGAAAGCCGTATTTCTCATCGAGGAACGCGCTCACGTCCAGCCATCCGTCTTCGGCTGAAATGAACTTGGACGGCTCTTTCACAACGGCAGGCTGAGACGCCTCAGCGGCTCGCGCAGGCGCGGATGACGCCGCCAGGTTGGCTGACACAATGCCGAGCCACAGGACGATCCATACAGCACACTTCAATAGGTTCAGTCTCCTCTTCGGGCGGCGTGAATGGAGAGGATACGGGCAATGCCGATCCGCAGGTACATGCTCTCAGCGGTCACGCGCATTCATATGATCCGAGAAGAATAATTGGACGCGGATTTTCGCGGATCAGCGCGGATATTCAATATTTTGAAACAAATGATGGATATTTCAACAGCTTGAATGCATGATTCGGGGCATTTGTTTGAATCAATCAGATGTTATCCGCGTTCATCCGTGTCCAAATTGCTCTTTGTTGGGATCGTCCCTTTCAGCCTCCCGGACTTCGCGCCTGCTCCCCGTCATTATCACTGGCCGGGAGGGATGATCTTCACGGCGATCGGGCCCTGCGTATCGATATGGACATCCCGCTGAGGAAATGCGATCACCACGCCGGCGCGAGCGAGGGCTTCGGATATGCGATGGCGGATCTCGCTCACGATGGCGCGGTTGTCCCTGACCGAAATGAGCTCAAGCCAGAAGTAAACCGTAAAGGTAAGCGCACTGTCTGCAAAATTCTCGAACAGCACCGCTGCCGGCGGGTCCTTCAGCACCAGCTCATGGCCTTCAACAGTCTCAAGGAGGATCTGTGAAACCTTCCTCGTAGGTGAGCCATACGCAACACCGACAGCGACGGAATACCGCATCCTCTTGTCCGAAAGGGTCCAGTTCGTCACCTTCTGTTCGAGGAACTGGCTGTTCGGGACCAGCAGTTCCACGCCGTCGAAGCGCATGATATGGGAACTCCTCATGCCGATCGCGGTGACCCTCCCCCCCTGCCCGTCCACCTCGACAATGTCGCCGACCGAGATGGACCGGTCAAAGAGCAGGATCAGCCCGCTGATGAAATTGTTGATAAGGGTCTGGGCCCCGAAACCGACGCCGATGACCAGCGCGCCGCCGAAGAAGGCAAAGACGGCAAGCGGGATGTTCACCGATACCAGCGAGAGGACGAGCACTCCGACGAACATGATGAGCAGGAATACCTTGCCTACCTGGTCCGCAAAGCTCGCATCCTTATGGAACCTCGTGGTCACGAGCCAGCGCACCGGCCTGATCAGGCGTCGTGCCAGCCACCAGCCCGCAACGAGGATCACAATGGCCTGGAGCACCTTGCCGAGAGTGACCCCGACCGGTTGTACGATCTTCGTCCCCTCTGCAATGACCGTCTCCTCCGCCACATAGAGCTCAATGTTCCACATCCTTTGAATGAAGGAGAAGACATCGGCGAGAAGTGTTTTTACGCGGCTGATCAGGGGGGCATGTTCCTGCCGCTCCTTGAGCTCGTCGGTCATGCGGTTTGCCAGGCGTTCAACCCTGCTGAGCGACTCTGCCGCCCTGAGAAGCAGGGACTGGCGGTCCTCGTAGGCCTTCATGATGACGCGATCGGTCTCGCGCTCTGCCCAGGTCCTGTGCGCTTTTTCGATCTTGTCCCGCTGGCTCTGAATGAGCG
>JAAXXJ010000052.1 GCA_013334545.1 Nitrospirota bacterium
GTCATGGACATGCTTTATTTCTTTCTGCTTCTGGCTCTTTTCCTTGTTCTTCTTTCCGCCCTTGTCCCCCATTGTGCGTCTCCTTTTTGAACCTGGATTGTGTGGATGCGGACATTATACCTTTTTCGCCGGTCTTTACCCAGGGGAGAGCGGGCAGGGATGCTATTGTGATAAAAGGGGGAGAGCCGTCCTTGCAGGACAAATACATACACCGTAAAAACGAATTGTCAAGCCGCATGACCCCAGGACCTCCCGGTGCACACTGCACCGCGAGAACCGGCAACAAACGTATTGGATCTCCCTGCAGCAAGCTGCAGGGAATCTTCGACCTCAGGTTAGCACTATATATTCTCATCGCTCGCTAATCCCGCGGCAAGCCGCGGGGAATGCGCTCGCTCCTGGACTCAGGGGTCGCTTATTATCTATCTTTCATCTGCATTAAGCCTTATAGTGCAGGCACGGGGAAATCCCCGATATCGATCGGACCCGATAAAGGAGATGCATGCAATGATGAAGAAAACAGATCGTTTGGCGCTATCGCTTTCGCTGCTGCTGTTGTTCGCAGGTGCGGCAGTTCTGGTACAGGATGCTGACGCACGGGCAGGAGGCGGACGGTCGTACGGCAGCAGCGGGTCAAGAAGCTCAGCTGCTCCCAGCAGGTCCTATTCGAGTCCAAACACCGGCGCCCCGGGTCAGCCGTCATCACAGCCTCCGGTCCAGCCCGGGGGAGGCGGTTTTCTCAGAAGCATGGGGGGAGGCATCCTCGGCGGACTTCTGGGAGGCATGTTATTCAGCAGTCTTGGCTTCGGCGGAACAGGCGGATTTGGCGGGGGCGGCATCGGATTGATCGAGATCATCCTGATCTGCGGGATCGGATATTGGATCTACACCCGGATGACCAATAAGCGGCGCGAGGCCAGCCTCGCGTACCAGGCAACATTGCCTTCGGAAGGCTATCAGGTAGATCGGAGTTATCCGGTTGGTACAGGCAGCGGACCTGATCAGCTGCGGCGCATGGACCCGTCTCTGGACGAGAGCCAGTTCAAGGAAACGGCAATGGATATCTTCTTCAAGGTCCAGGGATGCTGGACGAACAGGGACCTGTCCGCTGGTACCGGTCTCCTGACCGACGAAATGAAGCGCATATTCCAGCAGGATATCGACCAGCAAATTCAGGACAAGAAGATCAACCGCCTCGAGAACATTGCGGTGCGCAAGGTCGAACTCGTAGAAGCATGGCAGGAATCCGGAATGGATTACGTGAAAGCCCTGTTATCCGCCAACCTTCTGGACTATACCACGGACGATACGACCGGAGCCGTGATCGCGGGCAGCAGAACAGAGCCGGTAAAGTTCGAGGAGTGCTGGACCTATGTGCGGCCGATCGGGAGCAATTCCTGGAAGCTGACTGCGATCAGCCAGGTGTGAGAAGGAGAGTCATTCCTCGGCAGGTAAAATCCCGAGCAAGTGAAAGGTCGTTGCATTCGATCATGACAGACTTAGTATGGAGCAATCAAAGCTTACGGGCTATCCGTAAGCTTTTTTTTAACATAAGGAACAGGGCAATGTCATAGGTAAAAACCTGATCCCTGCAGGTCTATTGCATAAGCCTATGGGTTCCCGGCTTCATGTCAATGAGCTTGAACACGAAGGACCCGACTTTGAGCGTGCTCTTCATGAGCACCGGGATCTTCCGGTCGTCATCGGTGAGCCAGAGGAAGACCTCCCTCCTTTTCACGGATTCCCCCGTGTGCTTTGGATAGGTCTTGATCTTGATCGTATCGAACTCCCCGGCAGCAGTGGCAATCCTCTCCCTGGCCAGGATGGAGACCTCGATAGTCCAGTTCTTGCCGCTGTCCACGACATCGATGTCCATGCGCCTGCCGATCGTGAGGTCTTCCTTTGTCCGGAGAAAGTAGAGCAGCGACAGGCCGTCCTGGACCGGGTCAGGTATGGTCAGGGTCACGGGCGGGTCTTCGTTCAGCCTGCAGACCGCTGATCTATTCGCGTGGTCGAACTCCGTTACGCGGAGCCTCTTTTTCTGGCCATAGCTCTCCCTCAGGCGGTACGAGAGGCTCTGCATGAGCAGCGGGTCGAAGACGCTTTGGACCGCGTTATTCACCGAAAAGACCTTGTCCACCAGGCCCTGGGTCCGGCCCCGCACAGTGAACCTGAGTACCTCCCTCGCATCCGGCAGTTTCTCCGTTTCGACCGTCATGGTCACCGTCCCTGCCGAGATCATGCTCGACCAGCTGACGTTGTATGTCAGGGTCTCTCCCGGATGGAACGCCTGGATCCCGGCTGGCGGGGGGACAATTGTCTGTTCTGCTGCTCCGGACGCAGAGGCGGCCAGCAGAAGTCCGGGGACGAGAATGCAGCACACCACGGACATCCGCAAAAACCCGCTGGTTCCTATTTTCACAGGGCGTGTCATATGACCTTGGAGCGTAGTATCTTCAGGTCCTGTAGGAGGCATGAACCAAACACGAGGTCAACGTCGTTGCTTATATTATAGAGTATTTATTAAACCAGGAGTTTATTTATCACCTGAAGAGACCCGTACCAGGCGAATTAGTCAAATATTCGCTGTTCTCACTGATAAGAGCTGTCATTTCAGCCGCTCAATAATGAGAAGATCCTTTTCTCAAAGGTGGAGGGCCGTTCGATCCCGGGGAAATGCTACAATATCAGAAAAGGGAACCTATCCTGGCAAAGGATTGTGCAGATCAAAGCAAAGGGGACCCTGACCACCGTATCCGAATGCGGATAAACCGGGACTTCGGTCTCGCACGAAGGCACAAAGGCACGAAGAAGTGCCCGTACCGGTACCTGAACTGCTGAATTGGTGGGTTCTCTCGGTGTATTCGTGGGTTTGTTTGAACATGTTCTACCTATTGTGTGTTGAATTTGACCTTTAGCTCAGGAAGAACGTCAAGGGAACCATGGAACAGAACGCCTCCAGGACCCTCGTCCGGAACGTGATGCTTGAATTTGCCGATCTCACCGGACTCGTATCTCCGCAAGGAGCGCCGCGGCGCTACTTGTGGACCGACGCTTTTGCCGTCTGCAACTTCCTGGAGCTCTATCGTCAAACGAAGGATGAGCACTACAAGCGGCTCGCCCTTCGCCTCGTCGATCAGGTCCATCACGTTCTTGGACGGCACCGTGACGATGACCCGCGGACCGGCTGGCTCAGCGGTCTCGATGACCAGGAGGGCGCGCTGCACCCCACACGAGGCGGGCTGCGGATCGGCAAGGAAATGAACGAACGCAGACCCGATGAATTCTATGACGAACAGGCAGAATGGGACCGGGACGGGCAGTACTATCATTACCTGACAAAATGGATGCACGCGCTCGATCGGGTAAGCCGGGTCACCGGAGATCCGCTGTACTTGAGATGGGCTATCGAGCTTGCAAGAACGGCCCATGCACGGTTCACCTACGCGACCCCACCAGGCCACGCGATACGCATGTACTGGAAAATGAGCATTGACCTCTCCTATCCGCTCGTACCATCGATGGGGCATCACGATCCTCTCGATGGGTTCATCACCTATCTTCGGCTTCAGGCGGCTGCGGCAAGAACTTCCGGGAATTCCCCAGGGCTCGACCTCAGCGCCGAGATCGCGGAAATGGCCGCTCTGTGTGAAGGGAAAAGCTGGGGGACCGACGACCCCCTTGGCATCGGCGAGCTTCTGAGCGCCGCATACAGACTGGCCCACTTGATACTGATCGAAGGCTGCGAGCAGACCGACCTTCTGGACGATATCCTGGGTTCTTCCCTGGCCAGTCTGCAGTCCCGCGCGAGCAGGGACTTCCTGAGGTTTCCTGCCCGATACCGCCTCGCATTTCGGGAGCTGGGATTGTCCATCGGATTGCACGCGCTTGAGAAGGTATTGGGGCTGATCCAGCAGGCTCCGCGCGATCTCAGGAGGAAAGATCGTCTGCTTTCGCGGGCCGAACGCCTGATGCAGTATGTACCTCTCCGGGAGAGCATCGAGACCAACTGGCTTGCCCCCACAAACAGACAAGCGGCCGAATGGTTGGCGCATCGTGACATCAACATGGTCATGCTGGCAACCAGCCTGGCCCCCGAGGGGTATCTCTCCCCGTGATGCGCCAGTGGGGCCGCAGGCGACCAAGCCTCAGAGCGCTGGGTCACGCCGGAGGGAGAATGATACAATTATGGTATGCCTGAGCTGAGGACCGGTTGCAGCGGTTTTCTGTATGGTCATGGGATGGAAGGGTCCTGTCCTCCCGGTTGGACCCCGAGGAATGCGGGGACCCTTCGACGGCTCCGCAGCCTTCCGTCCCTCGGCATATTGCTGCTGTTCCTTGTGCTCGCCTATCCTTCCGACGGGGCGGCCGGGTCGGGAAATGTCCTCTTCCTTCCTTCCGGGCTCCTCTATCCTCCCGCGATCGCCGATCCCCAGCGCATCGGGTTCGGTGTCCAGTGGCTGAGCTACACGGATGCCGCGATCCCCGATGCAGGCAACAGCCGTGTCGCACTGAAGGCAGGGGGACAGTTCGGCATCCTACGGGCCGGCCCTTCTGGAGACGGCGGCCGGGCCTGGCAGGTGGACCTCCTCGGTGGATTCAACGCTCAGTTCGATGCGGACCACTCCCTCGATAACATTGGATGGGACGGACGGTACGGGCTGGTCGTGACGAACGGCCAGCCCCGTATGCCCTCGTTCAAGCTCGGCGTGCTCCATGATTCGAGCCACGTGGGCGATGAGTATATGGAGAGGACCGGACGCACACGCATCGGGTACACGCGGCACGAGCTGGTGGCCGGCGTGAGCGTTCCCCTCAGCGGGCGCTGGAGGACCTATGCCGAAGGGGGCTGGGGATACCAGCTGGGGAACTCTGAGCTCATGAAGCCCGGCAGGGGCCAGGCGGGCCTGGAGTATGAATCCTGCCGGAGCCCGCAGGAGCGCTGCACGGGCTGGTACGGTGCAGCGGACCTTTCCGCCATGGAGGAGAGGGACTGGCGTCTTGATCTGGCGGTACAGTTGGGGCTCGTGGCCCGCTCGGGCGAACGGACCTGGCGGATCGGCGTCGAATGGTATCGCGGCCGGCCGTCGATCGGAGAGTTCTTTCAGTATACTGAAAGCTATTTCAGCCTGGGGATCTGGCTCGACCTGTAAGTGACCTACGAAGACAGTTCGCTCACGCGCATATCGAACGAATTTGCGCGAGACCGATCCGGGAACCGTCAACCAGGCGATGTCTTCATCAGAACAGCTTTGTCGAACGCCGGAGAGAGCCCTGCTCCTGCCTCGTTTCAGGATCGCACATGATCAGAAAAAAGGCGCTATACTAAAAATAGGATGTTCTCCTTGACATGGCAATTCCCAAAACCCGTGCATAGATGAGATAACCCAACGAAAGGAGGAACAAGCCATGCCGTACTATGTGATCCTGAGCAATTTGACGGACGAGGGGCGCAAGACGATCAAGCACAAGCCGGAACGGATCATCGAGGTAAACAAGGAGGTCGAGGCCATGGGCATCAAGGTGCACAAGCAATATGCCCTGCTTGGCTCCCATGACTTTGTGAACATCGTCGAGGCGCCGGACAACGAGACGGTCATGAAAATGTCCGTCGAGATCGGCTCGCGGGGGTCGGTCCAGATGATGACGTTCCCCGCCATTCCTGTTGAAGAGCTCATCAAGAGGATCAAATAACACCGAGGGAAGCGGGCAGGTCATTTCAGGCTTCCGTTGAACGGTCTGACCGGTTCAGACCGCGGGAGCGTAAACTGCGCAGAGCGGCTCGAGCACGGCGTTCACGGGCAGCAGGTCTGCTGTTCCCCGGGCATTGAGCCGCGAGCGCTTAGGGACCGTCGCTTTGCGCAGGACCGGATGGGGAAAAGCAAGAAGAACGTCCCGACCCTATCGCCGTTCAGCATTCCGCTCGGCCGCGAACTTCCCGGGAATCGAGGCGCCGCAGGCCGGGCATGCCCCGTTCCTGATCCTGTTCTGAAGCACACCGAAAATATGCCGCTCGATCAACAGCTCGCCGCACTGGTGGCACCGCGTGTTCTCTGCCTCGTGGCCCGGCACGTTGCCGAGGTAGACGTACCAGAGCCCCGCCTCTTTTCCCAGGTCCCGTATCCGCTCCAGGGTCGCGATCGGCGTCGCGGGAACGCCTGACAGTTCGTGATGGGGATGGAACCTCGTCACATGCCACGGCGTCCCCTGCCCAAGGTCCGCCTTGATCCATGTTGCCAGGCGGCGAAGCTCCTGTTCGTCGTCATTGTACCCGGGGATGACGTTCGTCACGACCTCCACGTGCAGGCCCTTTCGCTTCGCCCTGACCGTGACGTCGAGGATTTTGCTGAACGTCGGGATATGCCCGATCCGTGCATAGGTCCGGTCGGAAAAGCCCTTGATGTCCACGCGGTAGACATCGAGCACCGGCGCGATCCGGTCAAGGGCCTCCTCGGCGAGGAAGCCGTTCGTTACGTAGTTCGTATACAGGCCCTGCGCCTTCGCGACCTTCGCCGAGTCCAGGGTATATTCGAACCAGAGCGCCGGCTCGTTGAAGGTCCAGGAGATGCCGAGACAACCTGCCTCGTTGGCCCGGGAAACAACGTCTTCCGGTGACCAATATTCTGTATCCATCGGTCCTGCTCGCCAGTGAGCGATATCCCAGTTCTGGCAGCCGGGGCAGCGGAAGTTGCATCCCACGCTCCCGAGGGAAAGCCATAGCGATCCGGGAAAGAAATGGAAGACCGGCTTCTTCTCGATAGGATTGATCGAGAGCGAGGAGACCTCGCCGTAGATCAGGCTCGAAAGCCTGCCGCCTTCGTTCTTCCGCGTCCCGCACCACCCGTGCAGCCCTTCCGGGATGACGCATCTGCGCTGGCAGGTGTTGCATTGGACCGTGTTGCCCGGGAGCGTCGAGTAAAGGTAAGCCTCTCGTTTCATGGATCAGCACCGCGAAGCAAAGAATGAGGGTCAGGTCAATGATCGTTCTAGCGAATCTTGAAGCGCAGGTCTCCGCTGGTGTCATGCTACAGGAATAGCGGGACCGATAGCAATAAAATAGACCTGACCCGGGGATGCTGGGATGTTTCGGAAATCCGCGCTCATCCGATCTTATCCGCGTTCAAACTGCTATGCTTTTCTCCGCTTCCTCTGCGCCTTTGCGAGAGGTCTTTGACACGGTAGAGGCTGAACGAGACCAGGAAGCGGTTTTCGTCACCTTTCTTGCGTGCCCAGGGAAGGTGACCGAAAGAAAGGCTTCCAGCGAAAATCCTTCACGGCATGCTCGCTCGTCCTCGGTACATGTCGGAAACTCGCCCCTCGGGCTTCGGACATCCGAAATGCTTCACCCTCGTCCTCGGTCGCCTGCCTGGATTTAAGCTCCCAAGTCCAAACTGCAGGGGAGCTTCGATCCTCAAGGTTGTGTATGTATCCTGATCGCTCGCCGGCCCCGCAATGCCGCGTGGATGCGCTCGCTCCTGGATTTTCGCACGGGGGTAACGATCAAGGATTGACCGAAAATCCTCTCCGGCTGTCCATGTATATCTTCCTCCCGAGGACCCTGGAGTCCCTTTGCATTCTCCGCGAGATACACGATCAGCATGACACCCGCCTGCCCCGAGGGTCAAGCCCGGCCCTAAAAGCTGAAATGCAAAACATACGTTTGCAGATGTGTATATCTTTAGTGTGTATATCTTCGATCAAGTCTGCAGAATCGCGGAAACCGCGATATAATATATATAGGCGTTGCTCCTCCACACAGAACAGCGTGTGGAAAACGTATCCTGCGTGTCGTTGAGAGCATGGGCCGCCGTTCCGGAAGATCGGACGGCCAGATCACAGCTCCTAAGCTCCAAGGAAGACGACGGAAGCGAACCGCTTCAGGAATGGCGAAAGCACGGAAGCGTGAACACCAGCAACCATCGCCAGTTCCAAGGTTCAACGAAGCGCGAGTGGGTACGCAAAAGCAACGCCCTTTTTTTTCAGAACGGGCATCCAAAAGCCAGCCGGATCAGATCGTGCCCCCGCCAGACCATTTGTCAAATCGCAAGAACTGATAACATGAAAAAGGCTGCACCAGCCGTTGGGCTATAATCGGTCTTGAAGGACAAATCCCGTGTAAGCGGGATATTCGGTGCCCAGCCTGGCGAGATGGCACAAACCCAAACGGAGGTACAGCCGTGTGCGTAGGTATAGATTATCACAAGCGTTACGCTGTCGCAACCAGCATGGACGAAGCTGGGGATCGACGGATACATCAAACTGACCGAGATGCTGCAGCAGCTCATCGACGAGGTGACCATGACCATCGAGGGGCTCGTCGAGAACAGCCCCCAGGCCAAGCTGCTCACGACGATCCACGGCATCGGCTATTATTCGGCGCTCCTGATCGTGAGCGAGATCGGGGACATCACCCGGTTCCCGAATGCAAGGTAACTCTGTTCCTATGCCGGCCTTGTGCCGTCGGTCTATTCCTCCGGCGGGAAGACGCGGCACGGCAATATCACCAAGCGCGGCTCAAAATGGCTTCGTTGGATACTGATCGAGCAGTCCCAGCATTTCTCCAAGAGCTGTAGCCGGCTCAAACGGATGTATGCGCGAATAACTTACAAACACGGGAAGAACACCGCCTGCGTTGCGGTAGCGAGAGAAATGCTGAAGATCATCTATTCGATGCTTACGAACAACAGACCGTTTGTGAAGGAATAGACCGGCCGTCTCGCGAGGGTTATGGCGTACCGCTCCGGCGGGAACGTCCTGAGATCTGACTGAGAGGCCGGTGTACGACGTTACAGTGTGCCGAGAGATCGAGCACGGATAGGTGACTGATTAATGGTCCAGACGAGACCCTTGAGGAACGGCTTCAACAGGAGAGCTGTCTTCTCACTTGACAGCCTTTTACATAGGTGACCCCGGCCGTCCTGTCATGACCCTCTATTGTCTGGTATGATTACTAGAGTACAGAGCGACAAGGACGGCCTTTTCATGCTCTCCGGAATCTTTGCAGACATCGTTGTCTTTGTTCATTTTCTCTGGATACTGTTTCTCATTGCTGGCGCATACTGGGGCAGAAAATACCGGCCGGTCATGCTGATACACGGTGCAGGGCTTGCTTTCGCAATGATCAGCCAGCTCATCGGCTGGTACTGTCCACTCACCTACCTCGAGGCCTGGCTCAGGGCTCGTCAGGGTTCGGCTCAGCCCTACCCCGGTTCGTTCATAGCGCTATATGCAGAAAAGCTTATCTACATCGACCTGTCGTCAACGGTCATTTTCCTGTTGACCCTCGCGCTCATTCTCGTTCAGGCATGGTTCTACCGGGGGATGTTTCTGAGGAATAAACAATGAACAATAACCACGCGCTATCCCGGCTGCAGCCTTCCGGCACAGCCGCAGGATCACAGCCGGGTCTTCGCGGTTTCAGCGTAAAAGCGTCTATACTTAGTTGCTAGGGAGTCAAATTATTCTCATAACGGCAAGGGAATCATCGGTGACGTCGTGTCCGAAATTGACTTCACCATCGTCCAAAGGACACTGTGCTCGGCATTACGTCGTCAACCCCTCAGTTGGATCTCTGTGATCCTGATCGGCAGCTAACCGTCGATCAGGATATAATTAAGCCTGCCGTACCGGTGGGTCAGGTATGTCGGGGTCAAACTAACTTGGTGAGCTATTCGGTTAAGCCAGGTTACCGGTGCGGGCAACACGTGCGCTGCGGAAGAACGCCCAGGTTAAAGATCATCGTGCATGCATGACCATCGGTGACGGCTGTGTTCTCCCCTTTAAGTTCATTCTTTCCACTTCAGCTGCAGCCTGTTCCCGTCAACCACGACCACGCTTGTCCCATGGTCCCTTCCCTCCCGGTTCAGAACATCGGCGATCCAGCGGGCATCGGCAGGCGATGCCCGGTTCACCCGGAAATGACGGACCTGCGTGGGCGTCATGTCCAGAGAGAGGAGTTTTCCGGTCGCGGGATCGACGCGGGCAAAATACATGAGCCCGAGGTCGCCGCGAAAGGCATCATGACCGCTGATGCCTTCATAGTCGTTCAGAAGGTCGCCGCACCCGTAGAGGATAAGCCTGCCGTGGTACACTTCAATAGCCTTACTATGGTGGGACGAATGGCCGTGGATGATATCCACACCCGCCTCATCAATAAGACCACGGCTGAACCGCGTCTCGTCGGCAGAAATGCCGTATCCCCAGTTTGGGCCCCAATGGATCGAGGCGATGATGATGTCGCCTTGTCTCTTCACCTGCCGTACCTGATCGCGGATACGCTGGATCGTATCGCGGGAAAGGTCGGGCAGGATGTTCACTCCGGGCCGGACGGACGTTGCAGCCCAGGCATCAGGCACGCCGCTCGTTACAGCGGCAAAAGAGAACACGACGACGCGCGACCTGCCTCCGACAGCGACGATGGCGGGGGTTTCCGCCTCGTTCCGGTCCTTGCCGGCACCGGCGCAGCGTATGCGATGCTTTTTCAACGTCTCTACTGTTTCCGCGAGGCCGGTATGTCCCCAATCGAGGACGTGGTTGTTTGCGAGGGTCGCGACATTGATCCCGGCAGCGGACAGAACCGGGGCGTTTGCCGGATTCATCCGGTAGTTGATGCCCTTGCCTTTCCAGTAGTCCTCGCTTTTGGTAACGGCTGTCTCGAGGTTGATCAAACGTACGTCAGGTGCGTGCCGATCCAGTTCCGCTATGGCATCGCCCCAGACAGCGGTAAAACCGATCGGTTTCGGGATGGGACTGGAGGCCTTTTCCGCAAACCGCACGTACTCCCTCGCATCGGTCACGTATGGCTCGTAGATCACGGGAGGGGAGGGATAAGGAAGGGCTTGATCGATTCCCCGGCCCGTCATGACATCACCGCACTGGAATATGGTTACTGTCAAGAGGTTCATGGCTCTCTGCATGTCTTTTCCAGCGCCGCGGTATGAAATGAGAAGGGTAATTTCTCGCAAAGCAGCCAAAATAGCTAAAAATCCAAATCCTTACGGGTTTAAACCTTTGCGACTATTGCGCCTTGGCGAGAGACGCTTTGACCCTGCGTTGTTGTTTACCCCGAAGGGGCAATTTCTGCGTGACCCGCCCCGACCGATGCCGAAATCCGTCGTGCTTCAGCAGTCTGTTTCTCGCTTCCGGCTAGTCCGGGTTACTCAGTTTTTGATTCTTGCGCCGCCCTGCGTATCAGCCTCATGGTCTCCCGTATGAACGCAGGAAGGTCCGAAGGCTGGCGCGAGGTCACGAGGTTTCCGTCCACAACAACCTCTTTGTCCTCGTAGATTGCGCCGGCAGCCTTCAATTCGTCCACGACGGTACGGTAACAGGTGGCGTGCCTGCCCTTCAGCAGGCCGGCGGTTATCAGCGTCTGCGGTCCGTGGCATATGGCGGCGACCGGTTTGCCCTTCCTGAAAAAGTCCCGCGCGATCTCCGCCGCCGCCGGTTCCTTTCGCACCGCTTCGGGCGCCTTGCCGCCGGGAAGCACCAGGATGTCGTAGTCCTCCGGTTTGACCTCAATCAGGGTCTTTGTCACCTCCACTTCGTAGCCTCGTTTACCTTTGATCGGCAGCTTCTTCATGGACGCGATGTCCACTTCGATCCCTTCTTCCAGGATCCGATAGTAGGGAACGAGAAGCTCCGAGTCCTCATAGGTGTCCGCGCTGATGAACAGTGCTTTCATGAGATCGCCCCTCTGTCAGAAGATGCATCTATAATGAGTCAATGTATGTCACCTGTCAAGGCCTCTCCTGCCATAAACAAACAGGCCGGAGAAATCAGCTCTCCGGCCTTCCAACGATTGTTTCCGGCGGTCAGTTACGCCGGCTTTTTGCCCTTGAGATTCCCCGTCATCAGCTTCGCCACGGACCGCGCAAAGGCCGACGGGTCCTTGATCTTCGAGCCCTCGAGCAGCAGGGACTGATTGTACGTGAGATCGATATATTCCTGCACCTGTTCGTCTTTGCCGCTCGCGAGCATCCCGTTCATCACCTCGAACACCGGATGGGCCGGGTTGATCTCCAGGATCCTCTTCTGGGACGGCACATCCTGGCCCATGGACTTGAGCAGTTTCTCCATCTGCGGGTCGAGCCCGCCCTCGTCCGCCACCAGGCAGGAGGCAGAATCCGTGAGCCGTCCGGACAAGCGCACGTCCTTCACCTCGTCCTTCAGCTGCTCCTTGAACTTGGCAAGCAGTTTCTCGAACTTGCCCTTCTGCGCTTCCTTCTCCGATTCCGTTGCCTTGTCCAGGCTCACATCGCCTTTGATCACGTTCCTGACCTTCTTGCCCTTGTACTCACCCAGGTCCAGCATGATCAGGTCGTCGATGTCGTCGGTCAGGCAGAGCACCTCATAGCCCTTGGTGCGGAAGGCCTCGAGGTAAGGCGACTGCAGGACGTTCTCGTCAGGCCTGCCGGTGATGTAGTAGATGGCGTCCTGGGCGATCGGCATGTCCCGAACATAGTCGGACAGGGTCGTGTACTTTCCTGCTTCGGTCTTGGTGGACGTGAACAGCAGGAGATCGGCAATCTCCTCCTTCTTGCTGGGGTCGAAGTGGATACCTTCCTTCAGCACCCTGCCGAACTCCTTATGCAGCTTCTCATAGGCAGGGGCGTCGTTCTTCCTCATATCCACCAGGGCATCCAATATCTTCTTAGTGATGTTCTTCTTGATCACCCCGATCTGCCGGTTGTTCTGCAAGATCTCACGCGACACGTTCAGCGGCAGGTCGGACGAGTCCACCACGCCGCGCACGAAGCGCAGGTACTCAGGCATTAACTCTGCACAGTGGTCCATGATCTGGACGCGCTTCACATAGAGCATTGGCCCGATCTTGAAGTCCCGGTACAGAATGCCGTAGGGCGCGTGCTGTGGGATGTAGAGCAGGGCCATGAACTCCGACGTGCCCTCGGCGCGATAATGGATCACCTTCGCTGGATCAGAATAGTCGTGGGACACGTGCTTGTAGAAGTCGTTGTACTCTTCCGGCTTGATCTCCGACGGGTCCTTGAGCCAGATGGCCTTGCGGGCGTTCAGGGTCTCTTCTTCTGTGACTTTGATCTTCTTTTCCTTATCAGCGGGGTCTTCCTTTTCCCGGGTGATGTCCATAACTACAGGATGCTCGATGTAGTCCGAGTATTTCTTGATGACATCGCGGATCTCCCACTCTTCAAGATACTTCTTATCGTCGTCCCTGAGGTGGAGCACAACATCCGTACCCGGCTTGTCCCTCGTCGCGTCATCGATCGTATAGGTTCCGTCAGCGGTCGATTCCCACTTGATCGCCTTGTTCGTCTTCTCCGTAGCCTTGCGCGAGACCACGGTCACGCGGTCGGCCACCATGTAAGATGAATAGAAGCCCACGCCGAACTGGCCGATGAGCCCCGGCTTGTCCTTCTGGGACGCGTCCTTGAGCGCCTGCATGAACTCTCTCGTGCCTGAGTGAGCGATCGTCCCGAGCTCGGCAACTGCTTCTTCCCTGGTCAGGCCGATGCCGTTGTCGCTGATGGTAAGCGTGTTCGCTGTTTTGTCCGGCGTGATCTTGATCTTCCACTCCCCGCAGGCCTCGGCGATCTCCCTGTTCGTCAACGACTCGTGGCGCGCCTTGTCGATCGCGTCCGAGGCGTTCGAGATCAGCTCGCGCAGGAATATCTCCTTGTGCGAATAAAGGGAGTGGATCATCAGGTTCAGCAGCTCTTTTACTTCGGTTTTGAATTCCATCTTCTCAACAGCCATGGTTCACCTCACGAACTAAATATTTGTCTTTGACACTGAAGACACTGAAAGGAGCTATGATAACGGCGGATAGATCAAGCAGTAAATGATTACCTGTCCTTGAATCAGTCCCAGTCTTTGGATCGCCTTTCTTGGGCACGAAAAAAAGGTGACAAGAAACGCATCCGGGTTCTTATTAGAGATACTAATCAGAGCATAATATAGTTGACATTTTATGCGGTTGTGGTATTATGCGGGCATGAAGATACGAGATGCTCGCTCCCTTTCCTCTGAAGCACAAGAGGACATCCGCCGCAAGGCGGTC
>JAAXXJ010000334.1 GCA_013334545.1 Nitrospirota bacterium
CTTGGTGGCGTACATGCAGCATACCGACGAACACCAGGGATTGGCGTTGTGATTGTCCCGCGAACCCACGCACTGGATCCAGGCGACCTTGACCGGGTGCTTCTGGTCCGAGGGGCGCTGGACAACGCCCTTATAAGGACCTGATGCCGAGAGGATGCGCTCGAACTGGACCGAGGTGACCACGTTCGGCCAGCGGCCCAGGCCCAGCTCGGGCCGCACCCGCGCATCGTATCGGCTGAGTCCCGGACCCAGGATGATGGATCCGACCTTCAGCTCGATCTCCTGGTCCCGGTCCTCGTAGTTGATCGCATTGGCCTTGCAGACCTTTTCGCACAGACGGCAGCGTTTCTTCTGCGGGTCCGTGAGGCAAAGGCAGCTCTTCGCATCGATGGCGCGCGTGTTCGGCACTGCCTGGGGAAAGAGCGAGAAGATGGCCTTGCGCTGGCCCAGCTGCTGGTCGAACTCGCTCGGCACCTTCTTGGGGCACTTGGCCTCGCAGTCGCCGCAGCCCGTACATTTGTCGGTTCTAACGTACCGCGCGGCCTTTTTGACCTTCACGGTGAAGTCGCCCGCCTGGCCGGAGACCGACGTGACCTCGGCAAGGGTGTGGATATCGACATTGAGATGGCGTCCCACCTCGACCATCTTGGGGGAGATCATGCACATGGCGCAATCGCCCGTGGGGAAGGTCTTGTCGAGCATGACCATCGTGCCGCCGACGGAGGTGTCCCGCTGGACCATGTGCACCTTGAAGCCGCTGTCGGCGAGGTCAAGCGCCGCCTGCATGCCGCCGATGCCGCCGCCGACGATCAGAACGGAGCCGCGCTTATTGGTTTTGGATGCGCTCATAACAGGTTCAACTCCTTTAACAGGCCCATGGCGTCAACGAAATGCCGGTCCACCTGCAGTGCCTCGGGGCTCATGCCCATGGAGACGCCGATGAGCTCGGTGATGAAGTAGACGGGCAGCCGCTTCTCGATGCCGAATTTCTTCCCCACCGCGTCCTGGTAGGCGTCGACGTTGAACTGGCAGAGCGGACAGGTGGTGACGAGGCAGTTCGCACCGCGCCCGATCGCGTCGGTGAAGATGCGGGACATGAGCAACCGGGACTGGTCCGCGTCGTTGACCGAGGCCGACGCGCCGCAGCAGTCCGTCTTGTAGCCCCAGTCCACCGGGACGGCGCCCAGGGACTTCAGGACGGTCTCCATGCCCTGGGGGTTCTCTACGTCGTCGGGCACGTCCACATCGAGGGGAAAACGCGTGAGGAGGCAGCCGTAGTAGCAGGCCGGTTTGAGCCCTTCAAGCTTCTTCACCGCCTTCGCGGCCAGTTCGCCCGACCTCGCTTTCGGCACCAGCACCTCGAGAATGCTCGAGACCTTGATGTCGCCCTTGACCTTCTGCGCAAGCTCGGCATTGATGGAGTCTTTGAGCGCCGGATCGGCAGCCAGGGCCTTCTGCGACACCAGCGTCCTGCTGTAGCATGACGAGCAGGGGATCACGATCTCCGCAAGGCCCGTGGCCGCGGCTAAGCCCAGGTTCCGCGCGGGCAGTGCGACGGCGAGGAAATCATCGGTCTTGGCCGCGGCAGTGGCGCCGCAGCAGTTCCAGTCCTCGATCTCCCTGAGCTCGATGCCCAGGTTCTGGAACACCATCTTGCACTGCACGTCATAGAGCTCGGACGACGAGTGCAGGGAGCAACCGGGATAATAGGCGAGTTGTGTCATGGATTTTTCTCCGGGGACCGCTAGCGGCCCTTTGCCTTTTCGTAAAGGGCCTTCACTTCCGAACGCGCCTTCACCTTGTCCACACCGAGATGCAGCCGCTTCTTCTTCATCATATCGACCGCGAGACGCGCCTGGCCGACCATCTCATCGATGACCGCCTTCACCTTCCCCTGCGAAAGCTCCTTGATCGCGGTCTTCGTCTCGTAGATCGTGAGGGCCTCGATCTCGTTGAAGCGGCCCAGGTGCCGCGTCGATGTCATGAATGCGCTGTGGAAGTCCGCGATACGGGGGGTGAGCGGAGTGACATGGGCCTTCTTGGCCATCTGCTTCAGGGTCTCGGTGATCCGCGCAGTCTGGATGCTGTTGGGGCAGCGCGTGCCGCAGGTATAGCAGGCCACGCACTTCCAGACCAGCAGGTTGTTCAGGGCGGCCTCCCGGTCTCCGACCACGATCAGTCTGATCAGGCGGTCCGGAGTGACGCCCGTCTCTTCGCCGACGGGGCAGCCGGCGGCGCAGCGCCGGCACTGATAGCAGGCCTGGAGGTTCTGGCCCGAGCGCTTCTGGACCTCGTCCAGGAGCGGCTTCGAGGTTGCGGCGTCATAGGTGAATACCGATGATGACATAGACACTCCCTTGACCGGACAGCCTTCAATAGTTACTCGCGAGTCAACACTCAAGCAAAAAGACCGTCGCCACAGAGATCACAGAGGACCGCTGAGCGTAGTTTCATGCCAACGAGATGTTCCTTGAGAGCCTTCTCGACGACCTTCTGGGCCCTCTGTGGCAAGTGGATTTGCTTAATCCGGACTGATACTGCCTATGATCGTTCCTTCAAGAGCTCCAGCATTTCCATGCGCGTGGACTCCTTGGTGCGGAAGATGCCGCGGACAGCCGAGGTGACCACGCGGGAGCCCGGTTTCTTCACCCCGCGCATGCTCATGCAGAGGTGCTCGGCATCGATCACGACCATGGCGCCCTTGGGCTTCAAGCTGCTCACAATGAAGTCGGCGAACTGCGTGGTCAGCCGCTCCTGCACCTGCGGCCGCTTGGCAAAGACCTCGAGGGCCCGGGCAAGCGCGCTGATGCCCACGATCTTTCCGGCGCCCGGGATATAGGCGATGTGGGCCTTGCCGAAGAACGGCAGGAGATGGTGCTCGCAGACCGAAAAGAACGGGATGTCGCGGATCATCACCATCTCGTCGTGGGTCTCTCCCACCATGGGCTTGAGCAGCTCGCTGGTATCGGCCGCGATGCCCGAGAATATCTCCTCGTACATCTCGGCCACGCGCTGGGGCGTGTTCCGAAGCCCCGGCCGCTCGGGGTCCTCCCCGATGCCCTCGATGATGAGCCGTACGCCTTTTTCTATTTTTTTGAGATCCATCCCGGATGTGTATGATAACGCTTACCGACGGCTCACGTCTATGACTCTTTTTTCCGTTACGATCCTCTGCATCGGGATATCATGCGCGTCCACCGGCACCTGCGGAGCGATCTGGAGCTCAAAGGCCAGTGCCACGGTCCTTCCTTTATACAAAGGAAGGAGCTTGTCGTAGAATCCCGCGCCGTAGCCGATGCGGTTCCCCTGTCCATCGAAGGCCGCACCGGGCACGACGATAAGACCGATGTCCTTGAGTTCCGTCGGAATGCCTGCTTCCGGCTCGGGGATTCCCCATGCGCCGGGGAGAACATCCTTGTCAAAGCTCTTGATCTCGAAAAGCGCCAGCTCTTTCCCCTTCACCTTGGGGAGCACCACCCGCTTGCCCTCTGCGAGGGCCCGGCGGATCATGTGGTGCGTTTCC
>JAAXXJ010000335.1 GCA_013334545.1 Nitrospirota bacterium
AGCGGTATCTCCCGAGTTCCTCCTTTCCCTCAAGCCGAACGTCCTCAAGACCGCATTCAGGAAAAAAGCCAAGGAGACCCACCCCGACCGCTTCACGGCCCATGACCCGCTCGTGCAAAAGCGCCAGGCCGAGATGTTCCGTGTCGCGAACGAGGCGTATGACATCATGCGGAAGTACTGCGAGCAGCGCGACAACACGGACCTCCGCATACAGACTCGCTCGCGCACGCGAGCATCCCGACCCGCGCACACGGCCCCCATGCATGGCCGGCGACGCGCGGGGTCAGCAACGAAGACCTTTCGCATGACCGAGGCAGGATGGCTGTACCGGGGCGCTATGCCTGAGCAGCGGCACGAGATCGGTCGTTATCTTTATTACCGCGGATGCATACCCTATCACATGCTGATCAAGGCGCTTTCGTGGCAGATGCGCCAGCGACCCGCGCTGGGGGTCATCGCGAAGCGCTGGGGCTGGCTGAACGACAGGCACGTCGGCGCGATCCTTGGGTTCCGCGGCATGCCTCTCCGCTTCGGGCAGCGGGCGCTGCGCCTTGGCTTCCTTTCCTCCTACCAGGCACGGATCCTGCTTGCGTACCAGCGGACGCTTCAGAAGAAGCTCGGTCAATATTTCGTCCAACGCGGCGTTCTTTCGCGCGAAGAAATGGAACAGATGGTCGCCGACCTCAATCAGCACAACGCACGATTTCCCTATGCCACCGTGGCCGACTGGAGAGCTTCGTGAACTATACTTCCCGCCCGCTGAACAGCAGCGTTTTCCGCACCTCGGTACGACCATGCAGGTGATATCGCTCCAGTCCGGAAGCAACGGGAACTGCATCTACGTCGAGGCAGGCGGACGGAAGCTCCTCTTCGACGCCGGTATAAGCGGCTCCTGCGCCGAGGAGCGGCTCGCCCTCCACGGCAGGGATATCCGCGCCGTTGACGCGCTCATCATATCGCACAACCATTCCGACCACATCAGCTCCGCAGGTGTGTTCCAGCGGAAGTTCGGCATCCCTCTCTATGTAACGCCGCGCTGTCTATCGGCGGCCCAGACGCGCTGCTCCCTCGGAAAGCTGAAGGATGTCCATCACTTCCGAAGCGGCAGCAGCATCCGCATCGGAAGTGTGTCCGTGCACACCATCCCGACGCCGCACGACGGCGAGGACGGGGTCGCCTTTGTCATCGACGACGGCAGGCACCGGCTTGGGATACTGACCGACCTGGGCCATGTGTTCCAGGACCTCGGCAGGACCATCGCCTCCCTTGACGCGGTCCTTCTGGAAAGCAACTATGACCCGGAAATGCTCGCGAACGGCCCCTATCCCCGCTTCCTCAAGGTACGCATCAAAGGACCGGGCGGGCATATCTCGAACCGTGAAGCTGCCGAGCTCCTGGCCGGCGCAGCGGGTGACCGGCTCCGGTGGGCATGCCTGGCCCATCTGTCGGAAGAGAACAACAGCCCCGAGCTCGCGCTCAGGACGCACCGTGAAGTACATGGGCAGGGCCTTTCCCTCTGCGTCGCAAGCCGCTATGCCGTATCGAAGATATTGACGCTCTGACCGGTCATCTAAAAATGGCAATGTGCGATCTCTTCTTCAGGTAATCCCATGCCTGGTGTGAATGCCTTCGGCAACAACGTTGAGCGGTATGAGCAGTGGTTCGTGGACAATCCTCTGGCCTACGTGTCCGAGCTGCGCGCGGTGCGCGAATTGCTGCCCACGAGCGGCAGCGGCATCGAGATCGGTCTCGGCACGGGCCGGTTCGCGGCCCCGCTCGGCATCACTAAGGGGATCGAGCCGTCGCGGTCCATGGCGGAGCTGGCGCGAAAGAAAGGCATCGAGGTCATTCCTGGCGTGGCCGAACACCTGCCGTTCATGGACAAGGAGTTTGGGTTCGTACTCATGGTCACCACAGTTTGCTTCCTCGACGATAGAGAGGCGGCCTTTCGGGAGGTCCACCGGGTGCTGAAGCCGGGCGGTTCGTTCGTGATCGGCTTCGTTGACCGAGACAGCCCGCTGGGAACGGAATATCGGAAAAAGAAGGACAAGAGCGCCTTCTACCAGCACGCCACGTTCTACTCAACAGATGACATCGTTACGCATCTTCAGCGCACTGGCTTCGGGAAACTGGTATTTCGCCAAACGCTGTTCCGCCCTTTGGCGGAGATGGCCGAGGTCGAGCCGGTGAAAGAAGGGCACGGCCAGGGATCGTTCGTGGTGGTCCGGGGAGAGAAGAAATAGCGAACCAACACGTTTACGTCCAAAACAGGTCGAGGTTTATTATCACCTACTAAATATAATTCATATCACACCGTAAACCCTTTTCACCGTTCTTGCGTGCCTAAGAAAGGTGACCAAAGAAAGGCGCCCGGCGAAAATCCTTTACGGCAGGCTCGATCATCCTCGGTACATTTCGGAAACTCGCCCTGCGGGCTCAGACATCCGAAATGTTTAACCCCCGGACTCGGTCACCTGCCTGGATTTTCGCATGGGGATAACCCCAAACTCGAACGAACGGAACGGCATTAGCTTTTGACTCACCCCTGCGCCGGGTAGCCCAGCTGCGAAGTGTGCGTATGCATGGGATGGTCACAAAGCGCAGGACTGCCGCGTGGCTAAAGCAGGCACGGCCGAACCCAGTCTTTTGCGGGCGAGGGGAGGTGCTGCGATGTACCACAAAGCTCCAGTCGACTGAACACGCCCTACATGCTTAGCACCGCAAGCACCGGGTTGCCCAAAAAATGATCTGGAACTTCAATAAAAAAGGCCTCCGGGTTTTTCCCGGAGGCCTCTGCTTTTGTATCAGGTTTAGCGTATCGGCTACTTCGCGAGCAGCTTCCTCACGTACAGCTGCTGCACGATCGACAGCACATTGGACAGTGTGATGTAGAGCAGCAGCCCGGCGGGCAGCCAGGCGAAGAGGAAGATGAACGCGATGTTCATGTACATCATCATCTTCTGCTGCTGCGGGTCCACGGACGTGGAGGTCATCTTCATGGTAAAGACCATGCTGACTCCCATGAGCACCGGCAGGATATAGAACGGATCGTGCACCGAGAGGTCCTTGATCCAGAAGGGGATGAACGAGGCCTGGCGGAGCTCTATGGAAACGGAGAGCACGTTGTAGAGGGCCACGAAGAACGGCAGCTGCAGGAGCATGGGCAGGCAACCGCCGAGCGGGTTCACCTTATGCTCCTTGTAGAGCCGCATCATTTCCGCGTTCAGCTTCTGCGGATCTTTCTTGTACTTCTCCCGGAGGGCGGCCATCTGCGGCTGGAGCGCCTTCATCTCTTCCATGGCGGTGGCGCTCTTGAGCGATGGATAAAAGAGCAGGATGCGCACCACGATAGTGAGCAGGATAATGGCGATGCCGTAGTTTCTCGTGATGAAGAAGAACTGCTCCATGAGCCAGAACATGGGCTTGGCCAGAACGCCGAACCACCCATAGTCCACCATCTGTTCGAGGCCCTTGCCATAGGCCTTGAGGAGGCTGAAGCTCTTGGGGCCGGCGTAGAGCGTGA
>JAAXXJ010000336.1 GCA_013334545.1 Nitrospirota bacterium
TTAAAAAGTAGGTTGGTTTCCATTCGCCTTTCGGCATGCTTGAACAATATTTTAGCGCATTATTCAACATAATAGGCAGCAGTTTACGCCGGATTCAGGCTTAAATCTCAAATTTCAGATCTGAGATCATGCCTTCACCGCGACAAAATCGATCTCGACCTCCGCTTCCTTGGGAAGCCGCGAGACCTCGACGGTCGCCCGGGCAGGAGGTTCGGCCGGGAAATAACTGCCATAGACCTCGTTCACTGCGGCAAAATCACCGATGTTCCTGAGATAGATCGTTGTCTTGACCACCCGGTCCATGCCGCATCCCGCGGCTGCAAGGATGGCCTTCCCGTTCTCCATCACCTGCTTCACCTGCTCCCGGATGCCGCCTGGTATGAGATAGCCGGTCTTCGGGTCAAGCGGGATCTGCCCTGACACGAACACGAATCCATTCGCTTCGACAGCTTGAGAATAAGGCCCTATGGCCTGAGGTGCGTCATTGGTTCGAATGATCTTTTTCATGACAGGTTGGTCCTTTCCCCGAAGCGTTCCCTGTTTTTGCCGCTCCGCGATCTTCCCGTAATGATCGATAAGATAGGCAGAACCACGATCGGTTAAATAGACGGCGAGGAATGCGACTGTTACCAGCGCGGCAACCCCGCCGCAGACCAGCAAGGATGGCGCATAACCGACCTCGCGTCCAAACCGCAAAGCAATGCCGAACAGGATGATATAGACGAGCAGCAGCGCCCACAGGATCTGGAACGTACCAGCCCGGAGCACCCGCCTTCTTCGGTCGTTCGTACCCGGTACGTCACGTTCCACATTCCGTTTTCGAATCATCCCGCCTTCACCCGCCGGACGTCCATCACCCCGTCAACGCCCTCGATCGACTTGATGATGCGGTTCAGGTGCTCCACGTCCTTGATGTCGATGGTGAAGTTGAGGGTGGCCTGTTTGTCCTTGTCGGTGGTGACCTCGGCGTGGGTGATGTTCGCTTCAGCCGCGCTGATGGACGATGAGACGTTCGCCAGCAGACCCGGCTTGTCCGCGGTCCGTACGGAGATCTTGACCTCGTGGGCCGTGGGCTGAAAATCGCCCCACGAGACCTCGACGACCCGCTCGCGGTCGAGCGCGAGGTCGGAGACGTTCGGGCAGTCCGTCGTGTGGATGGAGATGCCACGTCCGCGCGTGATGAACCCGACCACGCGGTCCCCGGGCACGGGATTGCAGCATTTGGAAAGGTGGAACAGCATGCTGTCCATGCCGCTGATGTTCATGCCGGTGCCGGCGCCCTTTCGCTCCAGCGCCGGCTTCTTGTGCGGCTTCTTCGGCAGGGGCTCCACATGGGGCCGGTCAGGCGCCAGCTTGTTCGCCACCATGTGCGCCGACAGTTTTCCGTAGCCGATGGACGCGAGCATGTCCTCGACCGTGTTGCTGGACAGCTCGTGGGCCACGCGATGGATATCGTCGGACTTGAAGACCTTCGAGGGGTTCAGGTCGTGCTTGCGCAGGTCCTTCTCCAGCAGCTCCTTGCCGAGCAGGATGCTCCTCCGGCGTTCTTCGGTCTTGACCCACGCCTTGATCCTTGTGCGGGCCTTGGAGGTCTTGACGAACTTGAGCCAGTCGCGGCTCGGTGTGTGGCCGGTCTGCGTGATGATCTCGATCCGGTCGCCGTTCCGGAGCACGTGTTTGAGCGGCACGATCTTCCCGTTGATCTTGGCGCCCACGCACTGGTGGCCGATATCGGTGTGCACGGCATAGGCGAAGTCCACCGGCGTGGAGCCCTGCGGCAGTTCCCGCACGTCGCCCTTGGGGGTGAAGATATAGACCATGTCCGGGAAGAGGTCTCCCTTGACCGTGTCCATGAACTCCTTGGCGTCGGTGAGGTCGGACTGCCACTCCAGGAGCTGGCGGAGCCAGGCGAACTGCTGCTCCTCGCTCTGGCTCATGGCGGACTTTTCCTTGTACCGCCAGTGCGCCGCGATGCCTTCTTCGGCGAGGCGGTGCATTTCCTCGGTGCGGATCTGGAACTCCACGCGCTCCCCCCTGGGGCCGATGACCGTCGTGTGGAGCGACTGGTAGAGGTTCGATTTCGGAACGCCGATGAAGTCCTTGAAGCGGCCCGGGACCGGCGTCCAGAGAGAGTGGATCAGGCCCAGGATGGCGTAGCAGTTGACCTTGCTGTCCGTGATGATCCGGACCGCGATGAGGTCGTAGACGTCGTCGAAGGATATGCCCTGCTTCTGCATCTTCTGCCAGATGCCGTAGAAATGCTTGGGCCTTCCCTTCACCTCGCCCTTGTAGCCGTGCTCGGCGAGCTGGCGCTTGACGATCTCGATGAGCTCGTCGATATAGGCCTGCCGCTCGAGTCGCTTCTGGGACACCTTGTCCGCGATGTCGCGGTACTCCTGGGGATGGAGGTACCGGAACGAGAGGTCCTCGAGCTCGGTCTTGAACTTCTGGATCCCCAGGCGGTTCGCGAGGGGCGCGTAGATGTCCAGGGTCTCCTGAGCGGTGCGCTTCTGCTTTTCCGGCGGAAGGAAGGTCAGCGTGCGCATGTTGTGCAGACGGTCGGCGAGCTTGATAAGGATGACGCGGATGTCGTTGGACATGGCCACGATCATTTTGCGGAAGTTCTGCGCCTCGCGTTCCTCGCGGCTCTGGAGCTCCATGCGCGAAAGCTTGGTCATGCCGTCAACGAGCTTGGCCACCTCTTCGCCGAAGAGCGAGCGGATCTCCTCGAGGGTCGAGGTGGTATCCTCGATGGTGTCGTGCAGGATGCCGGCCGCAACGGTGGCGGGGTCCAGCCGGAGCTCCGACAGGATCTTGGCCACGTCGAGGGGATGGACGAGGTAGGACTCGCCGGACAGCCTCGTCTGGCCCTGGTGCGCCTTCGCCGAAAAGATGTAGGCGCGCTTCACCAGGTCCACATCGGCCTCCGGATTGTTGCTCTGGAGCCGTTCGACGATGTCTTCAAGACGGACGTTCTGCATAGGATCGTTCTGTATCCGGCAGTAGTACTGATTTTCTTCTAACTTCTTCCTTGTCACCTGTTACTTCTTACTGTTCTATTTTGATGTCCCTGATCTCCAGTTGGATGTTCGTCATGCCGTTCCAGGTGTTGATCCGGGGCGTGAACACTGCCGCGACCTGCGTTCCGGTCCGGAGCCGGCTTCCGAGCGACTCACCCTTGTTGAAAGCGATGGCATCGAATGATATACCATTCTGCTGCCGGAGCCGGAGCTTCAGGTGCTTGTTGTCCTTCACCGGACGGAGCGACAGGACCTCGAGGCCCTTTGCTCCGAATCGCGGTTCAGGATTGCCCTGGCCGAAGGGCGCCATCCGCTCGATATCGCTCAGCAGGTCGAAGGTCAGGTCGTTGAACGTGACCGGGGCATCGATGGACAGGGTCCTCACGAACCCGTTGGGGCCGATCTGTTCGAGCACTGCCGCGCTCAGCCGCTCCCTGAGGGACTGGATCTGGTCCTCGGCCACCGTAAGGCCGGCGGCGTAC
>JAAXXJ010000337.1 GCA_013334545.1 Nitrospirota bacterium
GAGGGTTCTCCTTGCGCCAAACCGCATCGGTGAAAGCCAAGTAGCCGCCGGGGCGCAGCAAGCCATGGCAGATGCGAAGGGCGTCCCGAAGTCCGATGTTGTAAAGTGCGCCCTCCGACCAGATGACGTCGAAAACCCCGAGCGGCAGCCCCGGGCGGGCCATATCCCCCACGATGGCACTGATGCGTTGCGAAAGCCCACGCTCTGCAACCGCCGCCTTCAGCCGTTGGATGCTCGGCGCATGGCTGTCAATCGCCACGATGGAACCTGACGTACGTTCGGCGAGTTGGAGGGTCTGTCCCCCGACACCGCACCCCAAGTCGAGGATCGCCGGGGATTCTCGAAGTTCGCTGCAGAGACCAAGGGCCCTGGCGGCGCAAGTGCGGTTGCCGGGACCCTGACGGGGCAGGTTTTCGTAAACCTCGAAGAAGATCTCCCAGAAGCGAGGCCCGGCTTGGTTCATGCGACCTGCCCTTCCTGACGGTGACGCACCATGAGCATGTGTAGTCCGTTTGGGACGTCGTCGAATTCCCTGTCCTTGCGGAAGCCCGCCTTGGCGAAAGCCAGCTGCGAGACCGGATTGTCCAGCCGGGCGCACGCCATCATGAACGGAACCGTTGGGTCGGACAACGCGACCTCGACAACGAGGCGTATCGCTTCCGGCCCAAGCCCCCTTCCCAGCGCATCGAACTCGCCGATCATGATGTCGATGTCGATCACGCTCGTCGGAATGTCTGCGAGGCCGGCCACGTCGTTTAGAGACCGACAATCTCTAATACTGGACACTGCGAAGTTCACATCTCCGCCTTGTAGCTTGCACCTATGGTAAATTAGGCCACATGCTCATAGACAGAAAGAACTATTGGTTTAAAAAAATATATCATAAAATTCACAATTCAAACAGAATTATAAAATCAATTGTAGAGGCAACTCTCCAGAAAGAATTCGCCGGAATGAAAATTTGCATGATTGGCTAAAGGTTGCCGTCAGGATCATGCTAGGTGGAAGGATTGACCGGCTTTAACTATTGCGCGCCTTCGGGTCTTGTTGGCGGTTACGGCCTTGTGAAAAAGGCGGCGTGGTTGGAAGTGAATACCGGCGGGTCGTGCCTCAGGATTGACGAAACAGCGGGGTGCTTCTTGAACTCGCTGTTCAGGAACCTGCGCACCACCTTGCGGTCCCATCCGCAGGGATGTTTGAAGCCGGTATAGAGCGACAGGTCGCCCTCGTAGAATGTACCGGTCTCATAGTCTTTCGCTTCCTGTGAACAGACCGGCATGTTGAACACTGCAAGGTTCAGGAACGAGATCGCGTCCGCGTGCCGGACAGTGAACGCAAGCGTCTTTCGCGCTTCGGCCGAACTCTCCTCGGGGGCGCCGAACAGGAGATAGACGTACGTGGCGATGCCCGCACCGCTCAGGTTGCGGAGCACCTGCGAGGCCTGCTCCAGGTCGATGCCCTTCTGCATGCGGTCGAGCACGCCCTGGTCCCCTGATTCCAGCCCGAGCTTCAGCATTACGCATCCCGATTGTCTGAGCTCCCTGCAGCGGTCAGGGTCCGCAAGGTCCCGCCCGATTCGCGCGAAGCCGTACCATGGGACGCCAGGCGGGTCTTTGGCCAGCGCGCTCATGAGCGCAGGGCTTACCGAGTTGTCGAGCAGGTGGATAAGGACCGGTCCTGTCGATGCCGTCAGGGAGGTGATGTCGGCCATGGCGGCAGCCGGCGGGACCGGCAGATAAGGATTGTCTTCGGCCGTCTCGGGGCAGAACGAGCACCTGTTCCAGTAGCAACCGCTTGATCCACTGTAGGGCAGGATGAACCCCGGCGAGAGATAGTCCTGCCGGGGAATGGCGCTGTAATCGGGCGTTCCGCGCAGCTGTTTTACCGGATCAACGCCGAGCAGATCAAGCAGGGGGCCCTCTCCCGGGCCGGCGATGCAAAGGTTCACGAGCCCGGCAAAGGGGTCGTTCCAGCCGGGCCGCTTCATCCACGACGTCACCAGCCCGCCACCCAGGACGACCTTCAGCCCCGGGAACTCCTCCCGGATAAAGCCGATCATAGCAAAGGCCGTGAGGGCCTGGCTTAGATAGTTCAGGGAGATGCCGACCATCTGCGTGGGAACCTGGCCGATGACCTGCCGCAATCGGTGTTGGAAATAGGGCGAGAAAGGATTCCGCTCGTGGCGCTCGGCTGCTGTGATCAGGTCGCCGCTCCGGAGCGGGGAAAGAACAGGGTGCTGGTGGTCCGAGAGCCCGATGATATCGCCCTGACCGGCCGACGCGAGGGCGAGGAGCCGGTCGACGTCCCGGACCGCACGCTTGTAGCGGTCCAGGGAGCAGTAGGTCGCTGGACCGCGGAGCGCCGCGAGATTGTCCGCGCTGTTCCTGATCGCCCTGCGGCCCCAGGTGTCGGACGCGGTGCCCGGCCGTCCCATCAGGAAGAGCAGTCCTTCGATGTTCGCGTCCAGCATCCTGCACGGGACGCTGTTCGCGGCAAGGGCGCCCGCGAGCTTCGCGATGCCTGCCGGCGGCTCACTGGGTTTGAAAACAGGAGGATTGATAAGAAGCATAATGACTCTGAAACCAAATTCTACTCATAATAAGAAGCTATTTATCGCGACGCAAAGAACGCGAAGGACGTAGAAAATAAAAAATATTCTGCATAAATTCTAAATATACTAGGTTTCCTTCGCGTCCTTCGCGCCTTGGCGGTTCCAAGATTTTAGCCCTGGCTTGTCGGGCTTATGTCCGGTTCAGCAGCAGCTTCCGCCCGGCGTGCTGTCGCAGCCGCAAGTCGGCGGCCCGCCGGTCACCATGCTGTTGATGAGGGCGGCAGCGCATCCCACGCCGCTGTTCACGGCAATCGCGCCATATTCACAGTTCAGGGCGCAGGCGCCGCACTCCATGCATCGGTCCCGGTCGGTCACTACGGCACGCTTCTCCTGCAGGGCGAATACGCCGTGCGGGCAGACCTCGGCGCACCGGCCGCAGCCGGTGCATTTTTCCGGTGCATATTGAAGGGTAGTTACATTCGCCAGATATTTCATAGGACACCCCATTCCCTGATCTTCAGCGCGATCAGCAGGACGACCGAGACGGCCGCTGCCGCAATATAGGCAGGGACCCCGTACTTCAGTTCCTTCTTGACGCCCGACATGCCGGTAAAGGTCGTCGAGCCCGTGAACTGGAGCGCGATGTACGAACTCACGGCCGGGAAGAACAGGTAGACGACTGCAAGACCAGCCGCTCCGCCCTGCACGGGCATGCCGACCAGCTGATGGACCAGGAAAACGGACAGCATGCCCATGATCCAGCCCTTGACCGCGAACGACCGGCCGGGGACCCAGGGCAGCAGCACCGGCGTGACGAACGCGCCGGCAAAGACCGAGACCAGCCCGAGGAGCAGGTACGGCAGGCCGTTGTTCCATGCCTGCTTGAACAGAAGGCCCGACGGCTGCAGACCGAAGATGAGCAGGACCGCTGCCGTGAACCAGGGGAAC
>JAAXXJ010000338.1 GCA_013334545.1 Nitrospirota bacterium
TCCGCTCAAGGTCGTGCTCGACAGCGGGAACGGCACCGCCGGGCTGATAGCGCCGGAAGTCATCCGCTCCATGGGTTGCGAGGTGATCGAACTCTACTCGGAGCCTGATGGCCGGTTCCCGAACCACCACCCGGACCCGACGATCCCGAAGAACCTCGAAACCCTTATCAGCACGGTGAAGAGCTCGGGGGCCGATCTGGGGATCGCCTTTGACGGCGACTCCGACCGGATCGGTGTGGTCGATGAGAAAGGGGCCGTGCTCTGGGGTGACCAGCTCATGGTCCTGTTCTCGCGCGACATCCTGCGCGAACGGCCGGGCGCCACGTTCGTATCCGAGGTAAAATGCTCCCAGACCATGTACGACGACATCCGCACCCACGGCGGCACCGCCATCATGTGGAAGACCGGCCACTCGCTCATCAAGGCGAAGATGAAGGAGTCCGGCGCTGCGTTGGCCGGTGAAATGAGCGGCCATATCTTCTTTGCTGATCGGTATTTCGGCTATGACGATGCCATCTATGCCGCCTGCAGGGTGGTGGAACTCCTGAAGAAGACGCGCACGGAGAAAAAGACCAGGGAACCCCTGAGCAGCCTTATCGCTGATCTGCCGAAGACCTTCAACACTCCCGAGATCCGTTTCGACTGTCCCGATGCGCTCAAGTTCAAGGTCGTTGACCGGATCCGTGAGCTCTATGCCCATCCCGAAGGCATGTCACTCCCGGTCCGCGAGGTCATTATTGTTGACGGCGTGCGCGCGGTCTTTCAAAAGGGCTGGGGCCTGATCCGGGCCTCCAATACCCAACCCGTGCTGGTCATGCGCTTCGAAGCCGTTGACGAGACATCCCTCCGGTCCATCCGCGCCCTCATGGAACAGCAGGTCAAGAGCAGCATCTCTTCGCTCAGCTGACCGCGTACAGCCGCTGTAGATCCCGTCCAATCTCCGTGATGAGGTAACGTGGCGCTCAATTGTCAACCGTCTGCAAGAGCATGGGTTGACATTCAACACTGCATCAGGTATAACTGTAACCTATGAACGGAACGATCCGCGACATGATCCGGAGCAGCGCAGACAAGGTCCTCGCAGGAGGTGCCGTCGACCGCGCAGCGGCGCTTGTGCTTGCCTCTGCCGGGAACGCCGACCTCATCGACCTCTTCTCCGCTGCGAATCGGGTACGGGAGCATTTTCGCGGGAATGCCGTCGACATCTGCTCGATCGTGAACGCCAAGTCTGGCGCCTGCAGCGAGGACTGCCGCTACTGCGCCCAGTCATCGCATTACGCCACTGACGCGCCGGTCTATCCGCTCATCGATGTGGACCGCATGGCCGCGGCGGCGCTCGAAGCAAAAGACCATGGTGCTAGAAGATTCTGCATCGTCACGAGCGGCCGCGGCATTGATGACGCCGAGGACCTCAGGAGCATCGCGAAAGGCGTGGAGCGGGTCCGCGATGCCGGCCTTTCGCCCTGCGCCACGCTCGGGACGCTGAACCGCCGCCAGCTCCAGTACCTCAAGGACGCTGGCCTCGACCGATACCACCACAACATCGAGACATCGCGGGAATACTTCCCGAAGGTCTGCTCGACCCACACCTTCGACGAACGGATCGAGCTGCTTGCCAACGCACGCACGCTGGGCCTCTCAGCCTGCAGCGGGGGAATCCTCGGCATGGGCGAGACCATGCAGGACCGCATCAGCATGGCATTCACCCTGCGGGAGCTGGATGTGGACTCGGTCCCGGTCAACTTCCTCATGCCCGTGCCGGGAACGCCCTTTGGGGACCTGAAACCCATCATGCCGCTGGCTGCGCTCCATGCCATAGCCCTGTTCCGGCTCATCCTGCCGAAGAAGGAGATCCGGGTCTGCGGCGGCAGGGGAAGCGCGCTCGGCGTTCTCCATCCCCTCATCTTCCTCGCAGGCGCTGACGGCTTCATGATCGGCAACTACCTCACCCGGACCGGTCTGGACCCGTGCGACGACCTGCGGATGATCGCCGATATGGGGTTTAGTTACTAAAGAATCAAATGCTACTCTCAATGGCAAGAAAATATTCACCAGGACGCAAAGGACGTCAAAACAAAAGGGATTCTTGACTAATTCAAGTTTTCCTCGCGACCTTTGCGCCTAGCGGTTCAAAGGTTTTGTTCCGGCTTGTCCGGGTTAGGATCCAGAATGACGAATAGACCGCGAGGAGCTGTGAGCCACACGCTATGAGCTGCGAGCCTCTTCTGTACAGCGTCCGCATGCGCGCCTCGACAGGCCGGTCTCACCTGTCCGGCGCTGAACGGCTCGTCCCGGCTGACCGCATCGACCTGACCATGAAAGAACTGGTCGATCGCGCCCTGTCAAAGCAGCTCGCTCCTGATCAGATCGTAGTTACTATTGATGCTCTCGGTGATATGCCGGTCCATTCCGTCCCATCCCTCGACCTTATCTCGCTGGATATGCACGACATTGCCGCGTGCCGGGAGAACGCAGCGCGCGTCCTTGAGGCCTCCGGCGTCTCTTCTTCGGCTGTCCTGGCCGCATTCCGTGCACTCGAACAGGGAGCTTCCCCTGATGGCGGCAACATGCGGGGCGCGATGATCATCGATGCGGAGACCGGCGAGCGGCTCGAGCCGGACCGATCGCGCGGCGTCCGGGTCTCCCGGTTCGACTGGAGCGAAGGGGCGTCCGAGCGGATCGACCGGGAGCTGTCAGCCCTCGGGCTGACGCACTTCCGGACGAAGGAGGCGCTTGCCCTTGCCACCAAGGTCGCGTACGCCCCGGGCATCGTTGCAGAGCTCTGCTGGTCCGATGAACCGGACTATACGGCGGGCTACGTGGCAGATCGGACAAAAGGGTATGTCAGGTTCCCGCACCTGAAGCATGCCGGGAACGGTTTCGGAGGACGGGCCTTCTTCGTCACCCATGGCGATCTTGACAGGAACGTCCTCATGGCATATCTGCAGGAGACCCCGGTCCTCATCACGGAGATCGGGACCTGCCGCGCCGGGGATGGGCTGCCGGGTCGGAGCGGATAAGCACCATGTTCGAACAGGAACTGCATGAGAGGGAGCACCGTCACCTGCTGCGCAGCCTCGTGCGCGTCAGTTCTTGCCAGGGCCCCCGCGTCGTCATGAGCGGGAAAGAGGTCCTCCTGCTGTGCTCGAACAACTACCTTGGTCTTGCCGAGCATCCGGCGCTCGCCCAGGCTGCCCACGATGCCCTGGACCGCTACGGTGCGGGGTCCGGCGCGTCGCGCCTCATTTCGGGGAACATGGACCTCCACGAAGAACTGGAACAACGGATCGCGGGCTTCAAAAGCACCGAAGCCGCGATCCTGTTCAATTCCGGGTATGCCGCGAACACCGGGGCAATCCCGGCCATCGCCGAAGAGCGTGATGTCATCCTGAGCGACGAGCTGAACCACGCCAGCATCATCGACGGATGCCGCCTGAGCAGGGCGAAGACCGTTGTGTACCGGCACCGTGACCCTGACCATGTGGAGTCTCTGCTCAA
>JAAXXJ010000053.1:0-12357 GCA_013334545.1 Nitrospirota bacterium
GCTGAAGCCGCCGGGAGTGACCGTACCCGGCAGTTCGAAGCTCACCACTCCCGAGGCGATGATCTTAATTATATCAGCGCCATCGTTCCTGAGCTTGAGTATTTCCACGGTGATCTCCTGGCGCGTCCCGACCGGCGTGCCGAGGAACGCGCCATACCCTCCACGCTTCGAAAGGGCCCGGCCAGAAGTGATGACCCGGGGGAGGCCCCCCTGCCCCGGCGATCGCTTCAGCGCAAGACCGAGCCCCTGGCGGGTGCCGGCATCGCGGACCGCTTCGATGCCTGCGCGGGCAAGGTCCGCAAGCGCTTCGGCATGAGTGAGATGCACATGAGCATCGATGTGTCCGGCTCCGCTGCTTGTCCGCCTCGGATTTCCGTTGGACAATGAATGAATGGTTCTCTCCCGTCAGCTAAAAATAGGCTGTCAGTCTGAATCCGACCTGATAATAATTGTACCCCGCCACCGCTCCGCCGGCGTAGTTGCCACCCTCAACATAGATCTCGAATGCCGTGCACTGCTTCATCGTCCAGCCCGCTGAGGCGAAGAGGCTGTAGAAGGTATCACTGATCCTGCCACCGTACCGCGTGTATGACTGGTATCCGACCGACGGCTCCAGAAAGGCATGGTATCCGTTCTTCTCAGCGAAAAGGGATGCATAGGCCTGGTGGGAGGTGAAGTCCTCAGGATCGAAATACCCGCTGCCGCTCTGACGCCTGAAGTCCAGGTACCGGAACCGGTATCCGGCGGCGATCTTCGGCGACACGAGTGTGACCGCGTATTTCGCGCCCAGCCATAGGTCCTCTGAGTTATTTCCATCCGAGTAGCCCGAATAGATAAAGCGCTCAGTGAACGAAAGCCGCGGGGACACCGTTTCGGACAGGCTGAGCGCCCCGCTCGTCCGCGTGATCCTGTTCTCGATAAGCTGCGCCGTATCCGTGAGCATTTCCCTCGATGCGCTCCCGCCGATGGCGCCCCAGGCCGTGTCCGACTCGGCCCTGGCCAGGCCGGTGACCAGGTTCCCGCCGCCGGCCCTGCTTATGCCCATCCCTGCGCCGGTGTCGAACCTGCCTACCTTTGCACGGGTCGTGATCCCGATATCCTCGGCCTTCTCGTGCCGCACGGGGTCCTTCGCATCCGTCAGCCGGTATGCGAGCTCTGTGTCCCAGCGTCCGGCCCGGAAGCCGTAAACGATCGCGGCTCGGTTCACGGCATTCTTGTCGGAGTCAGTATAATAGCTGTAGGGAACGCTCAGATGCCATGTCGGTACGCCGCAGAGGGCGTCAGAGAACCGTGCCAGCTCTTTCTCCTGATAGGGATACGCCGGTTTCAGTGGTGCGCTGATCTCTTTCGCAGCCCTCTTCTCGCCGGCGCCGAGATAGGCATAGGCGAGGCCGATCCGTGCGTCGAAATTCTCACCCTGGGCAAGCGCCTTCTCATAGAACGGTATCGATGCCCTGGCGTCACCCCGCCATCTCAGCACGTTCGCCCTCACCAGCAACGCGTCTTGATTCTCCGGATACCTGCTCAGCACTCTGTCCGCTTCCGTCTCGGCCTCCTGCAGCTTGTCCGACCACGACAGCACCTTTGCGAGGTGAATGCGGGCATCGCGGTCGTTCGGATCCTCGGCGAGGATCGACCGGAGGACCGCTGCCGCGTCATCGAAGCGGTCGGCCCAGGAGGTCGCGATCGCCATCTGCAGACGCTCGCGCCTCGTGAAGGCTGACGGGGCAAGGGCGAGCGCCTGGAGGAACTCGGCAGCGGCCCGTGGATAATCCTCCTGTGCTGCGTACAGGTCTCCGAGCTCCTTTCTGAGGACTGCTTCTTTCTTTTTATTCGTCGCCCCGCTGATGGCCTTTTGGTATGATTCTATCGTCCCGGCACCGCCGCTCCCCTCTGCCCGCGCGGCGGGCGGCAGTGCGCAGCAGATGCAGAGCAGAATACCGGCTGCCGCGATCCTCGTCCTGGTCATGTTCTTCTCTCGATATAGCTTCTGAATGCGGTGAGATCGGTATCGTGATTCACCGACCACCGGGGGACAGCGGAGTGATCGCCGCCCCTCTCGAAATACCCCCTGTACGAGGTGAGGACGAAACGAAACCCCTCCTTTTTCGCGATCTCGATGCTCGTTCTGTCGTATCTCCCGTAAGGCCACGCGAGAACGGTCGCCGGGCGGCCCAGTTCCCGGCGGTAGCGGTCCTGGAATGCGGCAAGGTCCTTTCCCAGCTTTTCATTGAACGCGGCAAGGGTGAGCGCCGGCGAGGACCCTTTTCCCCATACATGCAGGGCATTGGTATGACAGCCGATCTCCACGATGCCGCTCTTCACGAGGAACCGGCACTCGTCCCAGCTCAAGCTCGGATCATGGCTGCTCGCGACGCTATCCACCTGGCTCCCGATGACCGTGACGGTCGCCTTGAAACCGTACTCTGCGAGCAGCGGGAAAGCGTGGTCCATGAACGATGCCGGACCATCGTCGAAGGTAATGATCACGGCCCGCCTGGCACGGTCCACGTCAAGCGAGTCGATCTCCTCGAGTGAAACGGCCCGGTACCCCGTGCCATAGAGCCACTCCATCTGGGATGCGAAGGCCGACGGCATGACCGTTTCCTCTTCGCCTGGATGGATGGAGAGATCGTGGTACAGCAGCACGGGGATCCGCACCGTCTGCGCCTGTCCGTGCATGGGGACGGCAAGCGACAGGACAGCTACGCCACTGTACTTCAGAAACTGTCTGCGCGTCAGGTTCAACGTCCCTCCGGGATCCTCTTGAGGATCTTCTGGTAGCGGAAGTAGCTTTCCTTCAGAAAGGTGTGGTAGAGAGGCGTATCCCAGCCCTCCCAGGAATAGGACCTGATCGTCGATGCCGTGAGCTCGGCGGGAAGACTGTCGGCATGATTCTGGGTCATCCCCGTCCGGTGGGCCGCCACCCCGCCGTCATCCGGTTTGTACGAGACCGCCAGCACCCGGATTCCCTTTGTTTTCCTGGTCGTTCCCTTCCGGTCCTTCCACAGGACCCGCTTCGAACTGGGATCGGTGATGTTGATGAGCCCCCAGGGGATGCGGAGCTCGATCGTCCGATCGCGGAAATTGAAGTCCGCGAGGGAATGGTAGTCCGGGCTTTTCGTATCAAGGGTCCCGAACGTCAGCCTGCTCATCGAAAAATGGCGCGCCGGAAAGATGCGCTTCCCGTCCCTGCTGCTCCTCCTGATGTTCGGCTCATTCTGCATCATCACCCACGCCCCCTGGTCCGACTCACCGGGCGTGATCACTCCCGTGGTCCCGTTCAGGTATTTATCATAGGACGCTGTCGTCAGGATCCTGCTCCGTTCCTTCCCCGCCACGTGGATAAGGAACGTGAGGCCGACCGGGCTCATAACGTTCACCCCGAAGGGGATCATCCGCTCCCCGGACCCCGCCGAGCACGTGTCAAGCCCGATCAGGAAGTTCGCGCGGGTAAAATCGATCGCCCGGGCGGCTTCGAGCAGGATATAGAGGAAGCCCTCGTCATGCTGGACACACAGACGCGTCAGCCTTCTCGCGTCGTCCGCACCGTCAGCGAACCGGAAGGCCATGGTTTCCTCTTTTTTTTTGTACAGCACGACGGCGCTGGTCCAGTCATCGCTCCTGCAGGTAAGGCTTACCTTCTTCCCCGGATAGCCGGGGTACGCTGCGAGAAGTCCGTAGTTCTGTTCAGGGTCCTGGAGATTGAACCAGTAGGGCTTTCGTTCAGCCGGAAGCTCATAGGGCAGGAACAGCCAGTTCCTCTTGAACCACTCGTCGGACCAGCTGAACAGGATCCCGCCAGCCATGCCGGCCTTGTGGATCGCCCGCATCATCTGCCCGTTGACCTCGCCCTGCTCCCGGTCGCTGTGCCCGCCCTGATGCCAGCCGCCGCGATGCCAGTGCGCCGCTTCCCTGCTGCTGGGGACGCCGAATTCGGCGATCAGGACCGGTTGCCTCCCGTGGTATTCCTTCAATGCCGTGAGATAGGCGAGGTACGCGTTCTCCCGGTCCGGATAGTCATTGTTCATGAAATCGGGATAATAAGGGTACACATGGTACAGGGCAAAGAATCCGCTTCCGCTGTGCGATCTGATTTTTGCAAGATCCAGGGTCTCCGCATCTTCAATGGGCACGCGGTCGCAGGCGGCTTGATCGCTCTGCGGCCCCGCCGTCGGCGCTGCGGAGGCATCCGCGTACGTTGATTCCGAGGGGTGTAAGAGCGGGTCAAGGGTCGGCCAATTGACGGTCGTGACGGGATGGGACAGGCGATATCGCCCATGTTCGTAACGCTGCAGGAAATCACACATCTCGGTGATCCACACCTCGAACGGCGTCCCGTTCTGAATGCTCAGGAACGCCCCCTGATGATCGCTGACCCGCCTTCGATGAAGCTCGTTGAACGCTTTTACCGCACAGGCCTCCCACTCCCTGCCCAGGATGAACCCCGCGACGTATGGTGAAACATCGAATGCATACTTGCCGTGCGCATGTCCCGGCCGTTCCGGCAGGACCGCGTTCCCGTACAGCGCGTCCACAGCGTTCCTGATCTCGCTCCTGAGGCCCTCGAGGAACCGGCTGTCCCTGAAATCATTCCGCTCCGGCAGCTCCGTCCATACTTCCTGGAAGAGATACAGTTTCCTCCCTGATGCGTTGAAGAGCGAGAGCGCCTCGTAGAAATCCGGCGGCAGGATCGTGTAGACCCTGACCGCATTCGCGCCGAGCTCGGATATCTGGGCAAACCATTTTTGATACGTCTTCTTTTTCACGGCGTACTCGCCGGGAAAATTTCCAGGCAGGCCGAGACCGATGTTCACACCCTTGACAAAGAACTTTTTCCAGCCCCCATCATGGACCTCGAGATGGTCCCTGACGGCCCGGAACGCGGACCCCCTCACGGACACAGGCGTCTGCTGTTTCGATCGCTCGATGCGGCCAAGGTAATCCTGCGCACCAGCGTGATGCCGCTCCAGATCGATCGCCTGGTAGAATGCCCAGCGGGCCGTAGGTAGATCGCCCAGATGGTAGTGCGCGAGACCGAAGCCGAAGAACGCGTCGGCCTCCTTCCGCTGTTCGAGCGCCCGCTTGAAGATATTGACGGCCTCCTGATCATCGCCGCGCTGGATGGCGAGAAATCCGAGCTCCTTGGTGTTCATGGCTTCTCGCCCTTCGGGCCGGACCGAGACCCCTTGTTCTCAACGTGTTCCCACCCCGTTCGTCCGGTCAGGTATTTGACCATTGCCTGCAGCCTCCAGAACGAGTTGATCTGGCGGTAGCCAAAGTTCTCGATAACGCCGTAGAGCAGGAGCCGGAACATATGACCCCACGCTGGGTATCTCCGATAGGTGAGCTCTTCGAGAAATATCCCCGCGGTCGAAAGGAAGATGCCATAGAAAATGGCAAGCGTGATGAAAAGCATGAAGAACTTGACGGCAAGGAGCCCCACGGCATAGGAGAGCAGCACAACGATGTAACCCAGGATCTCGATGAACGGCCCGATGATCTCGAACAACACGTAGTAGGGCATCACGAGCATGCCGATCGTGCCGTAGCGCGGATTGAAGATCATCTCGCGGTTGTGGAAGATGCTCTGGATCAGCCCGAGGTGCCATCGCCGCCGCTGCCGGGCGAGCATCTCCATGTTCTCCGGCACCTCGGTCCAGCAAATGGGGTCCGAGATGAACCGTATCCGGTATGGCTTCTTCTGGCTCCGCCTGACTTTGTGGAGCCGGACGATCATTTCCATGTCTTCCGATACGTTGCCGACCTTGAAGCCCCCCGCCTCGATAACGGTCGCCTTATGAAAGAGCGAAAATGTTCCGGAGATGATCAGCAGCGAGTTCAGTACGTCCCACCCCACCCGTCCGAAGAGGAATCCGCGGAGATACTCAACGATCTGGAAGAGGATGATCGGTTTGTTGGGCAGATCGATCTTTCCGATGGTAAGATCGTCCCCGAGCTGTATGCCGTTCAGAACGCGCACCACACCGCCGCATGCGACAACGGGAACGCCGCTTTCGAGAACGGGGGTCATAAGCCTGATGAGCGCGTCCTTCTCCAGCAGGGAGTCGGCATCGACCGAGCAGAAATAGGGGCTCTGCGATCCGTTGATGCCGCAGTTCAGGGCGTCGGCCTTTCCGCCCCGCACCTTGTCGATGACGAGGAGGTTCGGCGTCTCGTTGCTGTAGTAGAAACCTCTGACCGTTTCCGTCTTCAGGAACTTCCGGTACACGCGGTCGATCTTCTTCAACCGGAAGGTATCGATCACCGTCTGCAGAGTGCCATCACTAGAGCCGTCGTTGATGAGGATCACTTCGAACAGGGGATAATCGATGGACAGCGTGGCACGTATGCTTCGGATGACGACCTTCTCTTCATTATAGACCGGCATCAGGATCGAGACCGGAGGGGTCTCGGGAGAGGCGCGGAAGTCCCTGATCGGGGAATACTTGACCCGGTGAATATGCCGGATGATGGCGAAAAGGGAAATGATCAGGAGGCCGGCGTAGACCGTATTCACAATGCCGAAGTACGCGCCGACGAAGTAATTGAACCCAATGACGAAATAGATAATAGATGTTCTCATGGTGTGCGGTCGTCCGTCAGGAAACAGCGGATCTCCTGTTTGATGCGCTCATCATCGCCCTGTTCCAAATATGCGATGAGGGGGGTCGAGAAATGCAGCCCCTGCATGATCTTCAATATATCCCGGGATTTCGTCCGGAGCGGTCCGTCGACACCACCGAGATTCACGATCAGCCGGTCGCTGAATCCCGCCTTCTCGATCTCCTCGCAGATGCTCTCCTTTGCGTACCCGTCGGATGTCGAAAGCGCCTCAAGAAAGATGTCGATGGCGGCGTGTCCGAACTTCGTGAGCGCCAGCGCCGCCTGTCGCCTCACATGCCAGTTCTTGTCGAACAGGAGCATCCCGAGCGGTCTGGCCGCCGCTGTAAGCACGAGCACGCCCGCTGTTTTTGCCGCCTGGAGCCTGACGAACCAGACCGGGTCTTCGAGGAGCGGCAGGGCCAGTTCGTCAAGGTGACGGGGGATGTTCGCGTCGGCGCGTCCCAGCACCTTGAGCGCCTTGCTTCTCACCTCGGCATTCGGGCTTTGCAGATGTTCAAGCGCCAGGGACATCGAACGCGCATCGGGAGCCAGGTGAGAGAGGGTCTCCAGAATGCAGGAAATGATCCAGGGATCGGCGCGTTCCCAGTGATGCCCGATGAGGTACGGGATGGCGGTCTCCCCGAAGTTAAGCAGCGCCGTCTCCATGGCCTTGCGAGTCACGAGCGATCCCCCGAGGAGGTCCGGGAGGCGCCCGATGATCGCCGCGAGCGCTTCCCTCGTGCCGATCCTGCTGAGCGCCCGCACCGTCACGGACAGGATCTCCGGATCCGCTTCCTCAAGCAGCGGAATGAGCTTCGGCGTTGATGCCGTGCACCTCATCCGGCCAAGCTTGTCAATGGCCGATGCCCTGGCCAGGACGTTCCTGCCGGCGAGCTGCTCCTCATAGAACGCCATGTACCCGAGCCTCTGGAACAGCGTTCTCCCTTTATCGGCGAATTTCCCGTCTGACACGACCGCGAACAGCACGTCCTCGACGGCCTGCCAGGCGAGAGAGCCCGTCTGGGTGAGGAACGCCTCCTTCTGCACGGCGATACCCTCCAACTCGAGCGCCTGCGACAGTCGGCGCCCGTACTCATGCCGAAGGGCATCCAGCTTCCGGTACATCCGGTCGTTCAGGACCCGCCGCACGATGCTGGCGAGCAGGAGGGCCATGATCAGCAGCACAAGTACCGCAATGGCCGTTATAATGAGAATGAGCATCAGATCGGTGTGGATGGAGGTCGAGGAGTTCAGCATGGACCGGTTCACGACGTGTGCCGCATCAGTCCGTTGTCCCGGAAACTGAAATGGCCCCCATCGCCGACGATAACGTGGTCGAGGACCTTGATGCCGAGCACGTCGCCGGCCTGAACAAGCCGCCGGGTGAGCAAAATGTCCTCCTGGCTCGGCTTGATGTCTCCGCTCGGATGGTTGTGGACGAAGATGACCGCAGCGGCGGACTCCCGCACAGCGGTCTTGAATGTTTCGCGGGGATGGACAAGTGACGCGGTCAGGCTGCCGGTCGAGACCGTTTCCTCCCTGATAACACGGTTCTTGGTGTCCAGGAGGACACAGCGGAACTCTTCCTTTTTAATGTCCCGGAGCCGGGGCTGGAAATACTGCGCCACGTCCTGGCTTGCGCACAGTGAAGCTCCGGCCAGGGTGGGCCTCTGGTGACGCCTGCCTAATTCCATTGCCGCCTTGATCTCCGCTGCCTTGGCAGGACCGATCCCCTTGATCCCGCGGAGCTCATGGATCCCCGCGCCGGCAATGCCCGTGAGGCCGCGGAACCGTTCCAGGAGCTCGCGCCCAAGGTCAACGGCCGTGCGGCCGCCCTCACCGGTCCGGAGGATGATCCCGAGGAGCTGGGCGTCGGACAGCTTGTCCGCTCCCTGCTTCAGGAGCCGCTCCCGCGGCCGCTCATCTTCAGGCCAGTTCTTGAGGTGTATTCGTTTTTCGTCGGCCAACCGTTGTTCCCCGTGCAATCCAGGTGCGCGCGAGATGATAAAGAATTATGCGATTATAAATGCTTACCGGCGCCCTGTCAAACGAGAAAACCTGAGGACAGCCTTGCCGGGGCCATGGCCCGGATGCGGGTTCACATGATAAATTAAGGACCAGCTTGGCTGCAGGACCAACGAGTTGCAAATATTAAATACTCATTGACTTCCTGGTAAAACGATGTTACCTTTGCTATACTGTTGCAAAAAAGAAAGGGGGATCCTCTATGAAACACGAACACAAGTTAGCAGTACTGCTCTTCTCGCTCCTGCTTCTCTGCTCGCTCACCCTCGTCCCTGCAGCACATGCCACGAACGGCATGAACATGGAAGGCTACGGCCCCATTGCCACCGGCATGGGCGGCGCGTCCTTCGCCTATGACAACGGCACTGCCGCAGTCATGAACAACCCGGCCACCCTGTCGCTCATGGAATCGAAAGCCCGTCTCGACGTGGCGATCGGATTCCTCGGTCCCGATATCACGGCCAGCATGTCTGGCATGCCCGATGCTAAATCATCGGCAGACCTATTCACGATGCCGGCATTGGGCTATGCCCGGAAGGCAGGTGATCTGGTGTACGGCTTGGGTGTCTTCGCGCAGGGCGGTATGGGAGCGGAGTATGATGCCAACTCGTTCCTCGCCATGGGATCGGGTGATAAAGTCCGCTCGGAGCTCGGCGTCGGCCGGCTCATCATTCCTTTCTCCTACAGCGTAAACAAGGACCTCGCCATTGCCGCGAGCATCGACTACGTCTGGGCCACCCTGGACCTCAAGATGGCCGCGTCGGTCTCTGCTCTTGGCAGCATGCTAACCAGCTGTACTGGCCCTCTGTGCGGGATCGGCCTTTTGCCTGCAACGAACTGGGCTCGCATTGACTTCTCCGGCGGTGGCGACATGAACGGTGCGGCCAGGGGAACCGGCTTCGCCGGCAAGATCGGAGCCGTTTACAAGATTAGCCCTGAGTTCACGGTAGGCGCGACCTATCATTCAAAAACATCTCTCGACGACATGGAAACGGACAGCAACGGCGCAACTATCAGCGCGCAGGGAGCCGGCCCCGCAGCTCCCGGAAAGATCACCGTACGTGATTTCCAGTGGCCGGCGACCTATGGCATTGGCGTCGCATGGAGCGCGAACAAGCAGCTCCTGGTCGCAGCCGACGTCAAGGTCATCGGATGGAAGGACGTCATGAAGGACTTCAAGATGACCTTTGAAGGCGCAGGCTCTACGATCAACTTTGCGATGCCGCAGAACTGGAAGGACCAGACAGTGTTCGAGCTCGGTGCCGCCTACCTGTTTACGCCCGAGTTCACGGGCCGCATCGGCGTGAACATCGCGAGCAACCCGATCCCGAACGACTACGTAAATCCATTGTTCCCAGCGATAATTGAAAATCACTACACCCTCGGTGTGGGATATGCCATCTCGAAGAATTCCAGCATCGACTTCTCGCTGGCCTATGCACCTGAGGTAAAAGTGACGACCATGGTTGATACCGGCGCCGGCGATGTTCCCTTGACCATTAAGCACAGCCAAATGAACGAACAGATCATGTACAGCTACCGGTTCTAAGCATCACACCGGACCACACAAAAAGCCGGAGGATAAAATCCTCCGGCTTTTTTCTTTCCCTATTATCCGCTCCCGCTACATCCGCACAAAGGCCTCCTTCGGCGCGTTGCAGACCGGGCAGGTCCAGTCGTCGGGCAGCTCCTCGAACTTTTTCCCTTCCTTCGCCTCGTCATACACATACCCGCATACGGTACATCTCCACATGGTGGGCACCTCCTGATAAGAGTGGGAACCGGGGCCGTCTGTCCGGCCCCGCAGTCATTTCTACCTGCACGTGGTCAAGGTTTGCACTGCGGAGGCTGCGCACTGCCGAACTTCTTGTGGTACTCGACGGTCTTCTCGGCGAACTGCTTCCCGAACTCGAAGCACTTCTTGTCATCGTCCAGGCTCGGCCGGTAGATCACTTCAACACCCGGCTCGACCACTTCGAGGCCCATCTTCTTGAAATGCTCATAGGCCTCTCGCACCGCGCCGCCGCCCCAGCCGTAGCTGCCGAACGCACCGGCCAGCCGGTTCTTCGGACGCAGGCCGCGCAGATGGGTCAGGAACTCGGCGACCGCCGGGAACATGATGTTGTTCAGCGTCGGCGTGCCGACCAGCATAGCTCGCGACTCCCAGATGCGCTTGATCGCCACGCTCATGGGCGTGGACCGGAGCTTCAGGATGTCGACATCGACGCCTGCCGCCTTGATGCCTTCCATGATGGGGATCGTCATGTGCTCGGTGCTGTGCCACATGGTGTCGTAGACGATCACGACCCGGAGGTCCGCCTTGTCGTTCGCCATGTCCAGGTACATCTGCAGGATCTTGCCGGGGTCGCGCCGCCAGATGATGCCGTGGTCCGGTGCGATCATGTCGACCTGCAGACCCAGCTTTTGGATTTCAGCGATCTTGGACTTCACGAGGTTGCCGAAAGGCATCAGGATATTGGCATAATAGTCACGCACCGCGTGCTCGAGCGCCGTCACTGAATACTGGTCGCAAAACTCGTCGTCGAACCGTGCCGCCGACGCCAGGTGCTGGCCGAAGGCGTCCTGGCTGATAAGGAGCTTGTCCTCCTTCACATAGCTCATCATCGAGTCCGGCCAGTGCAGCATGGGTGTCTCGATGAACAGGATGGTCTTCGTGCCGGTTGAGAGCGTATCGCCGGTCTTCACGATCTTGAAGGTCCACTTCGCCGTATCGAAGAACCGGTCGAGTGCCTTCTTGCCGCGCTCGGTGATATAGATCGTCGCCTTCGGCGTCAGCTCCATGATCCTATCCAGGCTGGAGGCGTGGTCGTTCTCGATATGGTTGATCACCACGTTCTCGATCTTCGCCGGGTCCACCAGGCCGAGGATGCTGTCGACGGTGTAATCGCTGAAATCGTGCTTCACCGTGTCCACCAGCGTCACGTGCTTGTCAAGGATCAGATAGTTGTTATAGGTGGTGCCGTTCGGCGTGATGTAGCCGTGGAAATCACGGACAGACCAGTCAATGGCACCGACCCAGTGGATGCCGGGTTTGATCTCTATTGAACCCATAAGAACCTCCTCAGGAAATGCAAAACCTATCTTCTGACAGCGATCCCCGCGAGAGGCCCCATGGCCCGTTCATCGTCGCGGGGAGGTAGTGGTTTCTGACGGGAAGGACTGATCGGCATGCTAACCGTTCAACGCCCTGTGAGCAGCGGCCTCACTTTCTCGGCTTCCCGCAGTGTGAGCAGATCCCGTAGAACTCTATATGATTGCCCACGATGGAAAATTCATTTGACATGCCCCGAGGGACATCAACCGGGATATCGCCGGGTATGTCCACAACCTTCCTGCAGCCGAGGCAGATCAGGTGGTGATGGCCGCTGGTATCAGGATCGTAGCGCTTCCGGTCCGGATCGATCGTGAGCTCCCGCACCGCCCCCGCCTGTACCAGCGTGTGCAGCGTGTTGTACACCGTGGCAAAGGACATGGAGGGGTTTTTCCTCGCGACGACCCGGTAGATGTCCTCCGCCGAAGGATGGGACTTGTTCCCGTCGAGGTGATCCAGGATCGCGAGCCGCTGGGGAGTCCGCTTGAACCCTTTGATCATGCCTTTTTGCTGGAGTTTCTTGAGCATCGGATGGTACGATACTATAATTTAACTGCTGCTCCGTGTCAAGCATAAGCTGGAGGAGGCTGCGTTTGCCGGAACATCACCCATCG
>JAAXXJ010000053.1:12367-13883 GCA_013334545.1 Nitrospirota bacterium
CAGCCCGTGAGGACTGCCTTTCCTGAACAACGACCGGGAAGAAAAGCCTTTCCGTGCATTTCGCCCGCTTATTTCTGCCCGTGCTTCTCGGCCACCTGAATGCGGATCATGGCACGCATGAGGTCGATACGGGCCTTCTCGTAATCTTTTTCCGAAAGCTTCTCGGCAAGCAGCCTCTCCGCCCGATCCTTCTCGATGCGCGCCTCGGACAGGTCGATGTCGGCCGCCCGGTCCGCCCCTTCGGCGAGGATGACGACCCGGTCGGGGCCCACCTCGGCGTATCCCCACTCGACGGCAAGGTGATGCCAGTCGGCCCCTTCCCGGTATGAAAGCATGCCCACCCTGAGCGTGGCCAGAAAGGGCGTGTGGCCCGGGAGCACGCCGAACTCGCCCTCGCTGCCGGGGGCGATCACTTCATCAACGTGCTCCGAACGGACCACCTGCCGGCTCGGGGCGACGATCTCGAGGAGCATTTTTCCTTTTTCAGCGACCATGCGTTTTATCCGTTCTTCGGCGCTCATAGCTCTTGGCTCATGGCCCGCAGCCCTTCGGCTATAAGCGGTGAGCTACCAGCCACGAGCTGGTTTTCGAATTACCGCTTATACCCGAGCTTCTCTGCCTTCTCGAACACTTCCTCGACGGGGCCGACCATGTAGAACGCCTGCTCCGGGATGTCGTCCATGCGGCCTTCAACGACTTCCTTGAATCCCTTGATGGTCTCCTTGAGCGGCACGTACTTGCCCGGGGTGCCGGTGAAAGCCTCGGCAACCTGGAATGGCTGCGACAGGAAGCGCTGGATCTTGCGCGCCCGGGACACGGAGAGCTTGTCCTCTTCCGAGAGCTCGTCCATGCCCAGGATCGCGATGATGTCCTGAAGTTCCTTATACCGCTGCAGCACCAGCTGGACCTTCCGCGCAACGTCATAATGCTCGTTGCCGATGATATGGGGGTCCATGATACGGGACGTCGAATCGAGCGGGTCCACGGCAGGGTAGATACCCAGCTCGGAGATCTGGCGCGAAAGCACCGTGGTGGCGTCCAGGTGCGCGAACGCTGTTGCCGGCGCCGGGTCGGTAAGGTCGTCTGCCGGAACGTAGATGGCCTGCACCGACGTGATCGACCCCTTCTTGGTGGACGTGATGCGCTCCTGGAGGGCGCCCATCTCAGTGCCGAGCGTCGGCTGATAGCCGACGGCCGAGGGCATGCGACCGAGCAGCGCCGACACTTCGGAGCCCGCCTGGGTGAATCGGAAGATATTGTCAACGAACAGGAGCACGTCCTGTCCCATGGTGTCGCGGAAGTATTCGGCGACGGTGAGGGCCGAGAGGCCGACACGGAGTCGCGCTCCCGGCGGCTCGTTCATCTGGCCGTAGACCAGGGCAGTACGATTGATGACGCCCGACTCCTTCATCTCGGTACAGAGGTCGGTCCCCTCACGGGTACGCTCACCCACGCCGGCGAACACGGAATAGCCGCAGTGCTGCTTGGCCACGTTGTTGATCAGCTCCATAATGAG
>JAAXXJ010000054.1 GCA_013334545.1 Nitrospirota bacterium
CGTGTGCTCTTCCGATCTTCATCCCTCCTTCATTTCCAGTTGTTCAGCAAATAGTCCTTGTTCTTCTCGAACTCCTCGCAGAGCCGCTCGATCTCTTCTTCCGCAACGGTCTGGTCCGCATCACGCATCTCCAGTACGAACGAGGCGGTGCGGCCAAGATACAAAGGCGTCAGGGACTTGATCAGGTGCTCGGACGGCAGTTTCTTCCGGTGGTACGCAAGGGCGTAATCATAGATGATCCGCGACCAGAGCCCCTTCGGAAAATGAAATGCGTCGGTTCCGGAGCTCCCGAGCGATTCGACCTCGCCAAAATCGCCCTGCCCGAGCACGGCGATCCAGATATCCCGGAGGTTCCTAAGGCCCTCACGAAAGATCCCGAGCATCCTGTCCACGTTCACGTTCACCTGCTCGAGGCCAACGGCATACTGGAAACCGTAGGTCCGGACCGGTTCGGAGCCGTGCGCTTTTTTCCAAACCTCCGGGTATGTCTCCATGAGTCCGAAGGTCGCGCTCACGACCTGATAGAGCATGGCGGAGAGGTCGGCGCCTGGGTCTTTCGTGTCGTGGATCTTCGCACCGAGGAACGACTGGCTTACGGCAAATCCGTTCGCCACCGCCGTGGTGGTCATCCAGATGTCGATGCCGAACCGCGCCACGTCCGTTTCCCAGACCTCCTTGGAAAGATAGAACCGGGCAAGCTTTCCGGAAAAACCGAAATCGCCGCCGATGGGCTGCCGCACGCGTCTGCCGTAAAGCGCCCGCGTCAGGGGATAGACGATGCTGTTCGTGATCGTACCGTCGAACTTGTGCCGATGATAGAGCGGAGCGACGAATTCCGACTCTTCCCGGAGCACGGGCTTGAGCAGAAGCTCCACCCACTCCGGAGTTATGCTCCGCAGGTCAGAATCAACGACCGCGCAAGCCTTCGCCTTCAGCGCATCGACGATCTCAAAGATCGCCCGGAACGCGCTCCCCTTCCCCGGGATCCCCTCATAGGGTGTCGCGATAATAGGAAGCGGGTTGATCCGATGATGCACGAGGATCGCCGCCTGGTCCTCGATGCGCGTGCTCCGCACCACGTCCATGGTCCCGTCCCGGGACCCGCCGTCGGAATTCACCAGGACCGCCTTGTGGTCCGGGAAATATTTGGCAAGTCCCGCCTGAACAGCGTGGACGACGTGGCCGATCGTCCGGGCGCTATTAAAGCTGGGGATGCCCACAACGATATCAGCTGACCCGACCTGATCGAGAACAGCACGGACGTCCTGACGTTGCACGATCCTTGTCATAGGTTCCTGTTACCGTACAGTAATTATAGCGCGACCGATCAGGAGAGGAGAGCATCGCCAACCGCGTTCATCGCTGAACGAGAATGATCTGGATATCCATTACGTTCGTCCCCGTAGGGCCGATCAGAATGTGGTGCTTTTCGCCGAGAAGGGAATCGATACGTCGGAAGAACGCATAGGAGTCATTGTTCCCTAAGTATACCTCCGGATGGATACCGATGCTCCGCGCAGCAGCCGCCGTGCTCCCATCAACCACGGCTCCGGCGGCGTCCGTGGGGCCGTCCGTCCCATCCGTGCCTGCAGAGAGCAGGGTAATTCCTTCCACTCCCGCGATCTCCAGTGCGAACGCAAGGGCCAGTTCCTGGTTCCTGCCGCCCTTGCCGGTCCCGCGGACAACGACCGTGGTCTCACCGCCCGAGAGGAGACAGCGCTTTTCACCCTGCGTCATCTCATCCAGCGCAGCGACGGCCTTTCTCGCCAGCAGACGGGCCGCGTCACGCACATCGCCCGAAAGTTCCGTTGTCACGACCTCGGGCCTCCATCCGAGTGCCGCGACCTTTTCGCGTACAGCGGCAAGTGCCTGGGCATTGCTGCCGACGATCACATTCCTGGTCCTCAGAAAGCACGCATCCACGCTCCTCGCGGTCTCCGGTTCCTGCCCGGCTATCCCCCGCTCCACGAACGCATTCACCGGCCCAGGGAGCGTCGCCTTCAACCGGTACCGTTCGATCACCGCCGCGGCATCGGAAAAGGTCGTACTGTCGGACGTCGTCGGCCCGGAAGCGATCACGTCAAGCCGGTCCCCGATCACATCGGAAAGGATCAGCGTCAGCACCGTTGCCGGATGAGCGATCTGGGCGAGCCGGCCTCCCTTGACCGCGGAAAGGTGCTTCCGCACCGTATTCATCTCGTCGATGGTCGCGCCGGCCTTGAGCAGCAGCTCGGTCGTCCGCTGTTTATCTTCCAGGGTTATGCCGCGGTGCGGCGCGACCAGCAGGGATGAACCGCCGCCCGAGAGAAGACAGATCACCAGGGTCTTCTCGTCAGTGCGCCGGACCAGCTCGAGGATCCTCTGCGTGCCCTGAACTCCTGCTTCATCGGGGACAGGATGGGCGGCCTCGACCTGCTCAATCTTCCTGAGATTCCCCGCATGGCCGTACTTCACGACAATAACGCCTCGGTCGATGCGGCCGCCGAGGACATCCTCGACGGCGGCCGCCATTGATGCGGTCGCCTTTCCGGCGCCAATGACCAGAACACGGTCAAAGATGTTGAGATCGTACACGCTTCCCCCGGCGGCGACCCTGCTGCCCTCGACCCGGAGGGCCCTGGTCACGGCACGGTAGGGATCCACCGCCGCGAGGGCCGCATTGAGCATATCGAGCAACAATCCTCTGTTCATCATTTCAGCAGCTCCAGCACCGCTTCGTTCCAACCCGCCGGACCGATACCTTCCGTCCGGACCAGGTTCGGGATGTTGATCCTGGCATCGTGCCTGCCCGACTCTTTTTTGACCAGCACCGGCCGGTCCACGGCAAAGAGGAACGGAAGGTCGTTCAGGCTGTCGCCTATGCCGATGGTCAATACCGGCCCGCCGCTCCGCTCATAGAGCCTTCTGAGGATGTTGACGGCCCTCCCCTTGTGGTGATCACCCATGAGATGAAAGAACCGCCCCTGGGTCCAGCGAAGTTTTTCCCCTTCGATCTCCCTCAGGAACCGCTCATCAGGCGCACCGGGAAAGATGAAGGGTTCCTCGAAATCGCGCTGTTTTGCAAGGACCGCCTCTCCGTGGGGAAGCCCGGTCAGCCTCACGACCTCGTCAACGGTCAAATCGCCGAATCCCTTGACGGGCAGGCGCAGCCGCTCCCGCAACAGCGAAAACCGATTCCGGATCTCCGCGTAGGACATCCCGAGAACGATGCACCGGTAGTCGCCGATCAGTTCGCCGTCAATCGAGAACGGGAAATACCCCGTCGGGATAAAGATACCGCCGCCGTTTTCGGAGATAAACGGGTGCCCGTTTCCGAGCCGTTGACGCCAGACCTCGATCTCCGCGCGCGTCTTGCTGGAACAGAGCACGAGCGGAATGCCCCGTTCATTGATCAGATCCAGCGCCGGTGATGCCTTCTCGTATGAATACGTCTCCGCATCGAGCAGGGTCCCGTCGAGATCGGTAAAGATGACCATCTTATTATCAGTCATGCTGCGTCCACCCGCCTGGAGCGACCGTCACTCCGCCCATCGCCCCCGATACAGATCTCGGGTACGGGAATCCGCAACGCGGCTATTCCTCGACGCGGTACCCGAGCTTCTCGATGCTCTCCTTCGTGATCCTGACAATCGTTTCCTCGGGCAGGACCGACTCGTCGAAGGTCACAGCGATCCTGCCCTGCTGTGCGTCGATGGACGCATCGCCGTCGAGCCCGCCGATGAACCTCCGGAGCGCGAGCGAGCATTCCGCACAGATATTCTTGTTAACCGAGAACAATGACGTCTTCATGGGATATCCTCCCTTGGGCGCATTGCACCCTGTCATTTTGCCAGCCGCCGAAGGATCTCTTCCAGGCTGCGTATCTGCTCGCCGTACCCCGCCCAGTTCCCCTGGCGCTGCAGCTCCAGCGCCCGTTCATAGGCCTTGAGCGCCTGCCGGGCCAGTTCCGCCGGGGAGACCGTCTCCACGGCGATTGCCCGGGCGGGCCTCCCCTGTTCCGGCCTCTTGCCGCCGAACAGCTTGAACAAGGCCAGCTCCAGGTTCTCCTCCATAACCACCTCGTTCTCATACGCCACGATCACCCTGCGCAGTTCGGGAAGGCTGCCCTTGTCCGCCGAAGCAAGGTACAGGGGCTGCACGTACAGCAGCGAACGCTCCATGGGGATGACCAGCAGGCTGCCGCGGATGACCTGGGAACCCCGCTGGCTCCAGAGGGTCAGCTGCTGGGAGATCGCCGAATCCTGGTTGATGCGGGCGTCGATCTGCTTCGGCCCGTAGATAAGCCGGTCGCGGGGGAAGGTGTACGCGATGATCTTGCCGTAGTTCGGCCCGTCGCACCGCGCCGTCACCCAGGCAGCCAGGTTGTCCCGTTTGGCGGGGGTGAACGGCAGAAGAAGGATATACTCCTCCTTCTTCTCTCCCGGCAGTTTCATGACCGTGTAGTAGGGCTCCATGGTCCGGCCCTCGTGCTGCGGAACCTCCCAGAGGTTCTCCTTGTTGTAAAATACCTGGGGATCGGTCATGTGATAGGCGGCAAAGAGCGAGGCCTGGATCTGAAGGAAACGGTGGGGATAGCGGATATGCCGCCGCAGGTCCTCGGGCATCTTCGCCAGGGGCTTGAAGAGCGCGGGGAAGATGCGGCTGTAGGCCTGCACCAGCACGTCGTCAGGGTCATTGATGTAGAAATCCAGCGATCCGTCATAGGCATCCACCACCGCCTTGACCGAGTTGCGGATGTAGTTGAACCGTCCCGAAGGCCGCGAATAGGGAAGCCCGTTGGACACGGTGTAGGCGTCGACGATCCAGGCGAGCCTGCCGTCGTCCCGCACGACCATATAGGGATCCTGGTCGAAGAGAAGGAACGGCGCCACGGCATTCACCCGCTCGCCGATGTTCCGGTAGTACAGGATCCGGCTCTCCGGCTGGATGTCCGAGGAGAGGAGTATCTTCTCGGTCCTGAACTTCGCGGCAAAGAGCGCCCGCCTCGGCAGGGACCCGATGCCGACCCCCCCGCGGCCCGCGTAGGTCGTATAGATATTTTTTTCCGTTGTGGGATAGCTGAACTCGGCCTCCCGTGTCTTCACGATAACGTAGTCGTTCGACAATTCACCGTAGTATATTTCGGGCCGGGTGATGCGGATCTCGCGGGTCTGGCTCACGGGTGGGATGTCCTTCACGGTGAACTCGGGCAGACCTTCCTTGCTGATCCGGCTGACCGGCCCCATGGCAAACCCGTTGCCGTGGGTGAAGATCAGCCGCTCGTTGATCCAGTTGCGGCTCGGCAGATCGGCGTAGGAAAGCTCCCGCGGGGAGAGCATGATCTGAGAATATTCGCCGTTCACGGTATAGCGGTCGTTGTCCACGTCGAAGAACTTGTAGTAGGTCCGGATCTGCTGAAGCTGGCTGTAGGTCCGGAGCAGCGGTACATGGTCCCAGAGCCGTACGTTCTTGATGGTGGCGTCGTTCTTTTCGACGTCCCGGGCTGTCAGATTGTAGTCCACATCGAAGGGGCTCACCTCGATCTTGTCCAGATCGAATCCCATGCGGGTGAAGCGGATATTGTGGGAAATGTACGGCGTTTCGAGCGCCAGTTCGTTCGGCGCGACCTTGAACTGCTGGAGTGCCGAGGGATAGAGCATATTGCCTACTACGTAGAGCGCAGCCGCCGCCGCAAGAGGAAGGAGCGCCAGACGCCACGAACCCTTCCACGTGCCGGCGACCAGAAGCGGGGCTGCAATCAGAAACGTCACCGCCAGTGCCCGGTAGACCGGCAGCCGCGCGTTCACGTCTGCGTATCCCGCTCCGTAGACCGCACCGCCATTGGAGTACAGGAGCCCGAACGCATCCAGATAGAACCCGAAGGCCGTGTTCACCAGGACCAGGCCGGCCAGGACAGCGAGGTGGCGCTTGACCACCCGCTCCAGAGAAATTCCCCGCTCGCTCACGACGATGCCTCCGCGCAGCAAGTACAGCAGCGCCGTAACGAGGGCGGTGAGGACCAGGGTAAATCCGGCGAATCCCTTCAGCGTTCCGATGAACGGCAGGGTGAAGAGGTAGAATCCGAGGTCCTTTCCCAAGATCGGGTCCGCGGTTCCCACCGGCTTCCCCTGGTCATAGAGCAGGAATTCCTGCCACTGATGAGCGCCCCACTGCCCCACGGTCAGCGCCAGCACCGCGACGACTATCAGAACGAGAGGCATGAGGAAGCGATCGGACTGTTCGGTGCTGAAGGGCCGGAGAACCCCTTCCCCGAATTGGATCTGGCGGCGCGGGAATACGGCCCGCCGCGCCAGAAGCGCATTGACAAGGACGAATGCCGCCAGCGTTAGCCCGAAGAAGGCGCCCAGCCCGATCTTGGTGAAGAGGGTTCTGGTGAAGACCGCGGTGTAGCCCGTCTCGGCGAAAAAGAGCCAGTCCACGGTCAGGCCGAGGAAGGACGATACAAGCGGCAGGAGGAACAGGAGAACTACGGCGAGAACGATGATCAGGGATTTGCGTTTTTGCATGGTTATCTTCCTTTATGGGCGTAATTTATAACTGCGAATATTTTATCTGAAAAGGTCCCCTTTTCTTTCAATGGGTCTTTCCTGCAGGATCACCGGGGACCGCTTGCCCTCATCCCTGCGCCCGCATACGGTACAGCAGCACGATGTTGACCAGATAGGCCAGGATCAGCGCGAGCGCGTCCCATCCGATGCGAAGGGCCGTCTTCTTCTCCAGCCGGTACATGAGGCTCACGACCACGATGCCGGTCATGACAACTGCGATTGTTCCTGTGACAGCATGGTTCTGTGATACAGCACTGAACAGGGGGCCGTCGGGGTATGCAAGATCGTCGATGGCGAGGATCACCATGTTGAACAGGTTGCTTCCCAGGATATTCGCGATCGCCATATCCGCAGCGACGATCCTGAGCGCCGAGATAGATATGACCAGCTCCGGCAGCGACGTGGTCATGGCGATCAGGATGGAGCCGACGAAGCTCCTCCCGAGGCCGGTCTCCTCCGCCAGCAGGTCGCCAATGAAGGGCAGCCACGCGGATGCGCCGATGATGATCAGGGCGTTCACCGTGTACTTCACTGCCGCTTTTTTGGCGGAGATGTGGCCATACTGAAGAGCGGATGCGATCTCACCGATATGCTGAGCCACCTGCCTCTTCTGGAACAGGAATACACTGCGTATTGCGAGAGCATACAATCCGAAGATGATCGGGGTCGAAAAGGAAATACGTCCGAACGACGGCATGCCTGACGCCGCTGAAATGGAGAGCGTGGAAAATCCCATCATGAGAACCCCGAATCCCGCACTCAGGTTATGGCTGTGCTCCGCCCGGGAAAATATCGGCCGAGGACCGTGCAGTATGTCCATGAGGGCGATCAGGGACAGGTTGAAGACGCAACTCCCCATCACATCGCCGACAGCGATATCGGGCGCGCCGGCAAAGGCAACGGAACTGATCCCCGTGATTAGCTCCGGCAGGGACGTGACGCCGGACATCAGGATCAGACCGATCCACGCTCTCCCGAGCCCGGTCTTTTCCGCGATCACATCCCCGTACCGCGACAAGCGTACCCCGCAATAGACGATCACTACGGAGCAGAGCAGGAATTCAAACCAGAGCAATAGCATCGGATGAAACCTTTCGCGTTATCAGATAGAACATTCCTCCGGCAGGTCCTTCATCAGCGATTTCAGCGCCAGCGGCGCGAGCAGCGTGGTCACGGCCACGACGAACACGACGACTGCGTACACCGAGTCATCGAAAATGCCGTTCCTCCTGCCCACTTCGGCGAAGATGAGCCCCACCTCGCCCCGCGGAACCATGGCCATGCCCGTGGAAAGCTTGCAGTTCCATCCGCCCGTTACCCACACCCCGCTCGCCAGCTTAGAGAGGATCGCCGCAACCGTAAGCGTTCCGGCGAACCACCAGAACGCGCCGGAGGTGGCATCGATCACGCGGAAATTGAGCGAGACCCCCACCATGACGAAAAACACCGGCACGAACAGGTCGATGATGGGCGTCATGCTATCCTCGATCTTTTTTGCTATATCGTGGCTGTAGTGCTCGATGGCGGACCCGAGCGGGAGAAAGAACCGCCTTGCCAGGGCAATGCCGGCGGCAAAAGAGCCGAGGATCTCGGGTGCGCCTACCTTGTGGGAAATGACCGCGAGCCCCAGGATCATTGATATGATGAGCGTGGGGATCATGCCCTTGGTCCTGCTGGTCTCCGAGAGTTTTGCCATCGTGGGCACGAAGAGCTTGGCGATGACCGGGGCGACGAGCAGAAAGACCGAGATGAACACCACGATCCTGACCGTGTCCGCGATGCTGACCGCGCCCTTGACGGCATAATCGTACAGCACCGCCAGGATCACGACGCCGATGATGTCGTCGAGCACCGCGGCGCCCAGGACGATCTGGGAGATCACCGTGTTCTGCTTTTTCAGGTCCGCCAGGACCCTTACGGTGATGCCGATGCTCGTGGCCACGACGGTCCCTCCGATGAAGAGCGAGGGGATCAGCGGCAGGTCGAACCAGGAATAGGCGATGTAAAAGCCGGAAACCGCGGGAACAACAACACCCGTAAGGGCCACCAGCGTTGACTGGACGCCAACCTTGATGATCCGGCCCACGTCCGTTTCCAGCCCCACCTCGAACAGGAGCAGCAGGATCCCGATCTCCGCCAGGAGATGGAACGTGGCGTCCGGCTGAATGAACCCGAACAGGCTCGGGCCAATCACGATCCCGGCGGTGACCTCCCCCAGCACCGACGGCATGCGGAGGCGCGCGAAGACCTCGGCAAACAACTTCGCCGACAGGATGATCGCCAGCAGTTTGACGAAAAACTCGGATACTTCCATAGACATGCTCCGTCGCGTAAAAAGAAAAAGCTGACAAAAGAGTATACCTTTGTCAGCCCTCTCTCCCGGCGGATCGTTTTCCGTCAGGCGCGTCAGTCCGCAGATAATATGAAATCCGTCGCTCCCCAGTAACCTAATAAATGAACAATACCTTATTGTCCCGATAAAATCAAGTAAACACGGTGCAATAATAATCTGAAAAATGCATTTATCGAAAAGGGAACACATCCATAGATAATAAGAGGAGAGAGAGAACTGCTCGTATCGATGCGCAGCCCCACAATTTACCCTTCACCAGCGTATCCAACACCGACGGACCAAGGGGACGACCAGAAGCCGGCCGATGGGTAATGTGATGCCCCCCTGTAATGCCGATTCGTATTTACAAGTGAATACTGAGGTGTTATAGTATCCCTCATGAAGCATGGAATGATGTATAAGATCATCTCCGGAGCGCTGCTCTTTTATTTTGCCCTTTTCGTCATTCCGCCGGTATCCTCTTTTACCTCCACATCGGGAATGTTCGCGACTGCTGATGACGCGTCCTTCCTTGAGCGGGATCATCGGCAGACCAGACTCTATCTCGTTGACATCTTCATCTGGCTCAAGCTGAAGGAGTCCCGTCATTCCGACGCGGCTGCGATCGCTCCTCAAGATCAGGCTGCAGCAGAAAGACCGAACATACCGGCTGACGCGCTCGCCGCGCTTCTTCCGGAGCGGTTCGTCCGCTTCACCAGAACTCTTCTGCATGCCATTTCCGGACACCTGTCCCGGACCTCTGATATCTTCTTTGCCCGTTCGGGCATTTCTCCGCCTTACATCGCGTAACTCCTCGCAGTAATTCCCCAGCAACGAACTGATTTGATCGGTGGATGCGCCTCGACCGACGCCATACGCGCCGGTCTCTGTACACTTTTCCGCGCGAGCGCTCGCACACGTGTCGTCGCGCGCTCACGCGTCTGTGCGCAATACTCGCGGCATATCCACCGGCCGACGGTATACGCATTTCGTCACATCAGCGTCTGGCCCTGTCGTCATTGATCCGATGAGGAGGAGGACCCATGAAAGCAAAAGATCTTATGCATCCCTTGACCGACTATCTAAGACCGGACACATCGCTCAAAGAAGCGGTGATTCTCCTGGAGTCCTGCCGGGTGGGCGAGGAAAACATTTGCGTTCGAGCGCTTCCCGTTCTGGACGAGCACAAGAAATTCGTTGGTCTGCTATCCATGGGAGACATTCTGAAGTCCATCTGGCCGTCGTATATGTCGCTCATGAACCTCGGCAACTTCGCGTGGGACGGCATGGTGGAGGAGATCGCAAAAAAATCGCAGCACCTTCCCGTAAAAGACCTGATGACAAGAGAGGTCATCACGGTGCACGAAGACGCGCCGCTCATGGAGTGCGTGGACCACATGCTGAAATTCGGCGTGAAGAAACTTCCGGTCGTTGGAACCGGCGGTGCGGTCACCGGGATGCTCTACGAGCGGGACCTGTTCTTCGCCATCGTCGGGGCAATGCTGACCAATAGCAGCCTTCCGGGGGATAAACTATGACGCTCGAATCATCTACGCCGGAGATAGCATTCGTCATGGACCTCCCCTTCTGGGTCGCGACAGTGGTCTTCTTCGCCGCCTATGCGATGATCATCTCCGAGAAGCTGCACAAGACCGTTGTTGCGATCTTTGCGGCCTCCCTTATGCTCGTCCTCAGGATCGTGGAGCAGCACGAGGCCTTCCACGTGGAGGAGCTCGGAGTAGACTGGAACGTCATCATCCTGCTGATCTCCATGATGCTCATCATCAACCTGATGCGCCCCACCGGCATATTCGAATACATCGCCATCCGGTCCTCAAAATGGGGTCGGGGCGACCCCTTCCGGATCATGGTGATCTTCGCTGCCGTCACCGCGGTTCTGAGCGCGCTTCTCGACAACGTCACCACGGTCCTTCTGATCACCCCCGCGGCGATCCTGATCGCCGACGCCCTGGAGGTCGACGCCGTTCCGTACCTCATCTCATCCGCCCTCGCATCCAACATCGGCGGCACAGCAACGCTCATTGGCGATCCACCGAACCTGATGATCGCATCACGGGCACAGCTCACCTTCATGGACTTCATCATCAACCTTGCGCCTATTGTCGTGGTGCTGATGATCTTGTACCTTTTAGTCATGAAGCTCATCTGGGGGCGAAAGCTGGTGACCCGCGATGAGCTCAAGCAGAGGATCATGCAAATGGACGAACGCGAAGCTATCAAGGACCCGGACATGCTCCGCAAATCCTTGGCCGTGCTAGCGCTGGTCCTCGCTGGATTCATCTTCCACGGAATCCTGCATTTTCAGCCAGCAACGATCGCCCTGTTCGGGGCGGGTCTGCTGCTGCTCCTTTCGCGAACGCACGAACCCCACCATGTGCTGTCCGAGATCGAGTGGCCTACCATCTTCTTTTTCCTAGGCCTGTTCATTATCGTCGGCGGTGTCGTGAAGGTGGGGCTTATCAAGCGCATGTCCATCCAGATCCTGGAACTCACTGGCGGCGACCTCTTCGCGACCTCGATGATCGTCATGTGGTTCTCCGCGATAGCCTCCGCCGTGGTAGACAATATCCCTTACGTTGCCACTATGAACCCACTGATCGTTGACATGGCGCGGCAGCTCTGGCCAGACCTGTCGGGGGTACAACTCCTACAGCACCCCGATCTCATGCCGCTCTGGTGGTCCCTGGCGCTGGGGGCCTGCCTGGGCGGTAACGCAACGATTGTCGGCGCGTCAGCCAACGTGATCATCGTCGGCCTATCGGAAAAGGCGGGACGGAAAATCTCCTTCTGGAAGTTCATGGCCTACGGCACACCGGTCATGATCGTGACTGTGGCGGTCTCCTCCCTCTATGTGTGGATACGATACTACCTGCTACGATGAATGATTTCCATCCTCGCCGCAAAGAATTTACGGACCCAAGGAGGTACATACCATGAAAAGGGCAATGATCCTACTGGCAGCTACACTCGGAGCGCTCGTCCTGTATGTGGACCTGAGCGGCGGCAAATTCCGGGACCGGATCGATCGTGAACGTACAATGATCCTTGAAAATCGCACTGCCGCAGCTCTGTTTTCCGATTTGAAAAATAATCTCGCAGGACTTCCTCAGCCTGTGCGAAAATATCTTCAGTATGCTCTGGGAGGGAGGAACGAACCAGTAAGGGCAGTGCGGCTTAAACAATCAGGTTCGTTCCGATTAAGTGAAAAGGATTCTTGGACGCCTATCACTGCCAACCAGCTGCTGACCCTCGGAAAACCGGCTTTTGTCTGGCATGCCCGGCTCCAGCCCCATCCCTATGTTTGGACGGAAAGCCGGGATATACTGCACGATGGCGTCGGTAAAACGGAGCACCGGCTATACTCGGCTTTCCCTTTCCCCCTCAAACGCTTTATCGGAAAGGCCGCTGATGTCTCCGCTCTCGTCAGATATCTGACCGAAGCGCCTTGGCTCCCGCCAGCATTGCTCCCGAGCAACCATCTCTCATGGAAGGCCATTGATGATCGTACCGCCAGAGCCATTTTGATCTACAATGGATATCGGGTCAGCGCTGATTTCACGTTCAACAGTGAAAGCGAGATCACTCAGGTGACTACACGGGACCGCACCTGGAACCGATCGGGCGCCTCCGAAGCGCATCCCTGGATAGCCCGTTATCAGCGGTATGAGCGGCACGGCGGGATCAAGGTTCCCATGGAGATGGAGACGGAGTGGAGTATCAACGGCAAGAGCTTCCCCTATGCCCGGCTGCAGGTCGACACGATAGCATTCGAAGGTTTTTAGCAGGACAAATAAGAGGGGGGCCGGCAGTGGATCACCGGCCCCCCGAGGAGAGAGCGATGATGCTTCGTGTGCTGCTTACAATTTTCCCTTCACGAGCGAATCGACGACGGACGGGTCGGCAAGCGTCGACGTGTCGCCGAGCTCGTCGACCTGGTTATGCGCGATCTTGCGAAGGATGCGCCGCATGATCTTGCCGCTTCTTGTCTTGGGCAGGCCCGGCGCGAACTGCAGCTTGTCCGGCGTGGCGATGGGCCCGATGACCGTCCGCACGTGGCCCACCAGGATCTTCTTCAGGTCATCGCTCGGCGTCTGGCCTTCCTTCAAGGTCACGTACACGTAGATGCCCTCGCCCTTGATGTCGTGGGGATAGCCCACCACCGCTGCCTCGGCCACGGCTGCATGGGACACCAGCGCTGACTCGACCTCGGCGGTGCCGAGACGGTGGCCGGACACGTTGATCACGTCGTCAACGCGGCCCATGAGCCAGTAGTCCCCGTCCTCGTCGACCCGCGCTCCGTCGCCGGTAAAGTACTTCCCGGCGTAGGTGGTGAAGTAGACCTCCTTGATGCGCTTGTTCTCGGGATCGCCGTAGGTGCCCCGCAGCATGCCGGGCCAGGGCTTCTCGATCACGAGCTTGCCGCCTTCGTTCACGCCCGCCGGGCTGCCGTCGTCCTTCAGCACCTTCGGCACCACGCCGAAGAACGGACGGGTCGCCGAGCCGGGCTTGGTGGTGATGGCGCCGGGCAGCGGCGTGATCAGGATGCCGCCGGTCTCGGTCTGCCACCACGTGTCCACGATGGGAAGCTTCTCGCGGCCCACGTTCTTGTGATACCACATCCAGGCCTCGGGGTTGATGGGCTCGCCCACGGAGCCCAGGACCTTGAGGGACGACAGGTCGTGGCTCGTGACCCACTTCTCCCCTTCCTTCATGAGGGCGCGGATGGCCGTGGGCGCCGTGTAGAAGATGTTGATCCGATGCTTGTCCACGATGTCCCAGAACCGGCCGGGGTTCGGGTAGCTCGGGATGCCTTCGAACATGATGCTGGTCGCGCCGTTCGAGAGCGGACCGTACACGATGTAGCTGTGGCCCGTCACCCACCCGATGTCGGCGGTGCAGAAGTGGATGTCCTCGTCGTGATAATCGAAGATGTACCGGAAGGAGATATTGGTGTACAGCATGTA
>JAAXXJ010000055.1 GCA_013334545.1 Nitrospirota bacterium
CCACGACCGAGCTTATCTTCAACAACTGCCGCATTCCCAAAGAGAACCTGATCGCGAAGGAAGGCCTCGGCTTCATCGTGGCCATGAAGACCCTCGACTGCTCCCGCGCCGGGGTCGGCGCCCAGGGCGTCGGCGTGGCTCAGGGTGCCATTGACGAGTGCATCAAGTTCGCCAAGGGCCGGGTCCAGTTCGGCCAGCCGGTGACCTCCTTCCAGGCGGTCCAGCATATGCTGGCGGACATGCAGACCCAGACCGAGGCCGCTCGCGCCCTCGTCTATGCCGTAGCACGCATGATGGACAACGGCGCCAAGGACTTTTCGCGCGCCTCTGCCATGGCCAAGTACTTCGCCACCGACGTCGCGATGAAGGTGACCACCGATGCGGTCCAGGTCATGGGCGGCTCGGGCTACATGAAGGAATACCCCGTCGAGAAGATGATGCGCGACGCCAAGATCCTCCAGATCTATGAGGGCACCAACCAGGTCCAGCGCAACGTAGTCGCCCTGGACATGATCCGCGAAGCAACGAGGGGGAAATAGTCGCAGAGCAGTCATAATGCAGTCAGGACCATGGGATCGTTTCTTGACGGCATCTTGGCGGCTTCTCTGCTTAATCTTCGGAGAACAGTGTTCATGAATATCATCGTTCTGGTAAAACAGGTCCCGGACACCTCGGAAGTGAAGATCAACCGGGAGACGAACACGCTCATCCGCGACGGGGTGCCCAGCATCATCAATCCCTACGACCGGTACGCCATCGAGGAGGCGCTCCGCCTTCGTGAGAAGCACGGCGGCAAGGTGACCGCGGTCACCATGGGCCCGCCCCAGGCGGCCGAGGCGCTGAAGGAGGCAGTCTCCCTTGGGGTGGATGATGTGGTGTTGTTGTCGGACCGCGCCTTTGCCGGCGCCGACACCTGGGCGACCTCGTACGCCCTGTCCCAGGGGATCAGGAAGGTCGGGGAGTATGACCTCGTGATCGCGGGCAAGCAGGCTATCGACGGAGACACAGCGCAGGTCGGGCCCGAGACCGCCGACATGCTCGGCATCCCTTTCGTCGCTTATATAAGGAAGATCGAACAGGTCGAGGACCGGAAGATGATCGCTGAACGGCTTATGGACGAAGGTTACGATGTCGTCGAGACTTCCCTCCCGGCCCTCATCACGGTGGTGAAGGAGATCAACGAGCCCCGTGTCCCGTCCCTCAAGGGCAAGATGAAGGCAAAGAACCTGAAGGTCACCGTCTGGACGGCCAAGGACATCGGCGCCGACGAGGAAAAGATCGGTCTGAAGGGCTCCCCCACCCAGGTCGTCCGGATCTTCCCGCCGGCGCCGCGCGGCCAGCGCGAGATCCTCTCCGGCAGCATCGAGGATCAGGTCGCGACGGTGGTGAAAAAATTGAAGGAACAATCGCTGATCTAACTGCAGGATCTTCAAGGAGTCTTTCGTGAGCGTTAAAGTAAAACCGGATATCTGCACAGGATGCGAGACCTGCGTGTCTGCCTGCCCCTTCGGCGCAATCGAGATGCGCGAGGGCAAGGCGCTCATCACCGATGCCTGCACCCTCTGCGGCGCCTGCGTCGATGCCTGCGAGTTCAAGGCCATCGAAAAGGACATCGAACAGATGGGGCCCGCGAAGGACCTTTCGTCGTACAAGGGCGTCTGGGTATTTGCGGAGCAGCACAAGGGCAAGATCGCCAGCGTCTCGCTGGAACTGCTCGGCGAGGGCAGGAAACTTGCCGACAAGAGGCAGACGAAATTGTCCGCCGTCTTCCTGGGCTCGGGGGTCAGGGTAAGGGCAAATGACCTGATCGCCTACGGCGCGGACGTCGTGTATGTCGCCGACGATCCGGCGCTCAAGGACTTCAATGACGATTCCTACGCAGCGGTCCTGACGACGCTCGCGGCGCAGCACAAGCCCGAGATCATCCTCGCCGGAGCCACCGCCATCGGCCGGTCCTTCTTCCCCAAGGTCGCCTCGACATTATACGCCGGCCTCACCGCCGACTGCACGGTCCTCGATATTGACACCGCCACGGGCCATCTGCACCAGACCCGTCCCGCCTTCGGCGGCAACATCATGGCTACGATCGTCACGCCGAATCACCGCCCCCAGATGGCCACGGTCCGCCACAAGGTGATGAAGCCGGCGCAACGCGACGATTCCCGCAAGGGTGAGATCGTCGAGGTGAAGTTCGTCCAGGCGGGAGCCGTCCGCACAAAGGTGCTCAAGACCGTCGACGAACTGACCGAGACCGTGAATATCTGCGAGGCCGACATCATCGTGGCGGGCGGACGCGGACTGGGCAGCCAAAAGAACTTCCTGCTGCTCGAGGAGCTGGCGAAAGTGCTCGGAGGCGCCGTAGCCGCGACGCGGGGCGCCGTCGACGAGGGATGGATACCCTATTCGCACCAGGTCGGCCAGACCGGCAAGACCGTCTGCCCGAAGCTCTACATCGCCGTCGGCATCTCCGGCGCGATCCAGCATGTGGCGGGCATGCAGTCGTCCGAGACCGTCATCGCGATCAACAAGGACCCCGACGCGCCCATCTTCAATGTCGCGACCTACGGCATCGTCGGCGACGCGCACGAGGTCCTTCCGGCCCTCATCAAGAAATTCCGCGAGATCCGCGGATAGAACCGCACCAACCAACCAGGAGCAAACAACCGACAATGAAGATCGGATTTCTCTTTCCCGGCCAGGGCTCACAGTACGTGGGCATGGCCAAGGAGTTCGTCGAGGACTTCACCGAGTCGAAGGAGGTCTTCGACCTCGCGAGCGGCATCCTCGGCTACGACATCGCGCAGTTGTGCTTCCACGGTCCTGCCGAGCAGCTGAACATGCCCGAGAACACCCAGCCGGCCATCCTTGCGACGAGTATCGCCATCCTGCGGGCGCTGGAACGGCGCGGTTTGGTGGCAGCAGCAGCCGCGGGTCACAGCCTGGGTGAATACACGGCCATCACCGCGGCCGGCGGCATTGACCTGAAGGACGCCATCCCGCTCGTGCAGAAGCGCGGCAGGTACATGCAGGAGGCCGTGCCCGAAGGCGTGGGACTGATGGCGGCAATTCTCGGCATGGACCGGGCCGCCGTAGAAAAAACTTGCCTTGACGCTTCCAAAAATGGTATAGTTGCCCCTGCAAATTACAATTCGCCGGGCCAGATCGTCATCGCCGGAGAGCGAAAAGCGGTCGAGGCTGCAATGGAACTGGCCAAGGCCGCTGGGGCGAAGAAGGTGGTCCCCCTCGCGGTGAGCGTGCCTTCGCACTGCTCCCTGATGAAGCAGGCAGGCGACCGGCTGGCGAAAGAACTCGACACGGTAACGATCAGAGACCTTCGGATCCCCATCGTGAACAATGCCGATGCGAAGTTCATCAGGACCTCCGCAGAACTGAGGCCATCGCTGATCCGGCAGATCAGCGCTCCCCTCTTCTGGGAAGACTCGATCAACCGTATGACGGCCGAGGGCTACGATACCTTCGTCGAGATCGGACCCGCAAAGGTCCTCTCGAGCCTTGCGAAGCGGATCGCCAAGGATGCGAAAGTCCTGAACGTGGAAGACCAGAAGAGCATGGGCGAAACGCTCGGCGCGTTAGGTTTGTAGGGAGCCATCGAATGAGCTTAAACGGAAAGATCGCGCTCGTCACGGGAGCCGCGCAGGGCATCGGCAGGGACATCGCCCTGGGCCTCGCTGCGGACGGCGCCGACGTCGCCATCTGCGATGTGAACCTTGAAGCGGCCCAGAACACCGCCGCAGACATCGAAGCGAAGGGCAGGAAATCCCTGGCCGTGAAGGCCAACGTGGCCGCATCCGCTGACGTGACCGCCATGATCGACCAGGTCGTGGAGAAGTTCGGCAGGATCGACATCCTTGTCAACAATGCCGGCATCACCCGCGACGGTCTCATCCTCCGGATGAAGGATGAGGACTGGGACCTCGTGCTGTCAATCAACCTCAAGGGCGCGTTCCTCTGCACCAAGGCCGCGCTGAAGCACATGACGAAGCAGCGGGCAGGCACCATCATCAATATCGCCTCAATCGTCGGCGCCATGGGCAACGCCGGTCAGGCGAACTACGTCGCGTCCAAGGCCGGCCTCATCGGCCTCACCAAGACCATCGCCCGGGAATACGCCAACCGGAACGTCACAGCGAACGCCGTGGCCCCCGGGTTCATCGACACCGCCATGACCCAGGCCCTGACCGACCAGGTGCGGGCGGACCTGGCGAAGCAGATCCCCCTGGGCAGGCTCGGCTCGTCCGAGGACGTGGCGAACGCCGTACGGTTCCTGGCATCAACCTCCGCCGCCTATATCACCGGCCAGGTGATCCACGTGAACGGCGGCATGTACATGTAGGGACAAAGTTCTATAGTTCAACATTCAGGATAAACACAAGAACATAATCAGAGGAGGCAAACCATGGCTGATGTAGATGCAAAAGTGAAGAAGATCATATCCGAGCAGCTTGGCGTACCCGAAAGCGATGTAAAGCCTGAAGCTTCCTTCGTCAACGACCTCGGCGCGGACTCCCTGGACACCGTGGAGCTGGTGATGGCTCTCGAGGAGGAGTTCGGCGTCGAGATCCCCGACGAAGATGCCGAGAAGATCGCCACGGTCCAGAACGCCATCGATTACGTCAAGGCGAAGGCAAAATAATCAACGGCGATAGATAGATTGATAATCGTCGTGTTCCTAGCACGTTCCGAAAGCCAGAAGGCCGCTCCCCAGTCCTGTAAGGGGGTCTTTTGGCTTTTCGGATTTTATGAGCGGGAGGTGTTTCATTGAATCGCAGAGTCGTGGTCACCGGTGTCGGCATGGTCACCCCCGTCGGTCTGGATACGGAAACGAGCTGGGAAGGATTGATCGCCGGCAAGAGCGGCATCGGCCCCATTACCCAATTCGATGACAAGGGGATCCCTACCCAGATCGCGGGCGAGGTGAAAGGCTTCGACGCGGCCAAGTTCATCGAGCCTAAAGAGATCAAGAAGATGGACCGGTTCATCCATCTGGCCCTTGCTGCAAGCCAGATGGCCATGGATGATGCAAAGCTCGTGATCTCCCCGGAAAACGCCGATCGCATCGGCGTCATCGCCGGCGCCGGCATCGGCGGGCTCCCGGCCATCGAGCGTTCCTATCGCGCCTATATGGAAAAAGGGTATCGGAGGATCACGCCTTTTTTCATCCCCATGGCGATCATCAACGAATTGGCCGGCCACATTTCCATGCGCTTCGACGCCAAGGGCCCGAACATCAGCGTGGTCACGGCATGCGCCACGGGCACGCACTCCATCGGCGATGCGTTCAAGTGGATCCAGCGCGGCGATGCAGATGCCATGATCGCCGGCGGCGCGGAAGCGACGATCTGCCCCCTGGCCGTCGGCGGATTCAATGCCATGAAGGCGCTCTCTACGCGCAACAGCGAGCCCGAGCGCGCCAGCCGCCCTTTCGACGCACAACGCGACGGTTTCGTCATGGGCGAAGGTGCCGGCCTTGTTATTCTTGAGGACCTGGAGTTCGCACAAAAAAGAGGAGCACGGATCATTGCCGAGGTGATCGGCTATGGAGCATCCGGCGACGCTTACCACATTACCTCCCCGGCGCCGAACGGCGAGGGTGCGGCCCGCTGCATGAGCCTGGCCATAAAGGATGCGGGCATCTCACCTGCGGAGGTTGGCTACATCAACGCCCACGGTACGTCGACCAAATACGGCGACGAGCTCGAGACGATGGCCATCAAGACCGTCTTCGGGGGTCATGCCCGCGCGGTGCCCATCAGCTCCACGAAATCCATGACCGGCCACCTGCTCGGCGCGGCCGGCGGCGTCGAGGCCGTCATCAGCATCCTTGCGCTCGAACGCGGCATCCTGCCGCCGACCATCAACCTCGAGAATCCGGACCCTGAATGCGACCTGGACTACATACCGAACACGGCGCGTAAGAAGCAGGTCGACATCGCCATCTCGAACTCCTTCGGGTTCGGCGGCACCAACGCCACCCTCGTATTCAGGAAGTTCCGGCCGTAGCATGCGCCCCGTCAGCGAGCTCCAGCAGCAGATCGCCTTCACCTACCGTGATCCCCGCCTGCTGGAGCGCGCGCTTACCCACAAATCCTACGCCAATGAGAACCGCCTGTCTGAGCACAACGAGCGGATGGAGTTCCTGGGGGACTCCGTCCTCAGTCTCGTCGTGAGCGAGATCCTCATGAACGCCCTTCCCGGAGCTTCCGAGGGGGAGCTTTCCCGCATCCGGGCGGCCGTGGTGAGCGAGCCGTCCTTGGCCGCAGTGGCGCGGACGATTGGCCTCGGCGAGTTCCTGCTTGTGGGCCGGGGCGAAGAGCAGACTGGCGGCCGGGACAAGGACTCGCTCCTTGCCGACAGCCTCGAGGCCCTCGTCGCCTCCCTCTACCTAGACGGCGGCATGGAACCGGCCGGTGCCTTCATCACCCGCTTCTTCAGGGACACGATTGACCGTGTCCGTACCGCGGGCGGCGCAGCGGACCACAAGACCGAGCTCCAGGAGCTCTGCCAGGAGCGGCTCAAGATCCTGCCGGAGTACCGCGTCGTGTCCGAAACCGGCCCCGACCACCGGAAGGAGTTCACGGTCGAGCTCTCGATACGCGGCGAGGTCTGCGGACGGGGGACCGGCAGGAACAAGAAGGAGGCCGAACAGCGGGCGGCGAAAGAGGCGCTTGAGAGATTGAACTAGCGAACGGCAAACGGTAAACAGTAAACAGGGGAGTTTCTCTGCCTTTCCTCTTATCCCTTCTGCGGTTTTGCCGGCTCCTTTATTCCCGTATGCCGTCTACTGTCTACCTGATTTTATGATCATCCCCTTCTTCATCCCCCATGCAGGATGTCCCCACCAGTGCGTGTTCTGCGATCAGAAGAGCATCACCGGGAAGACCGCTCCTCCTGATCCGAGCTCCTTTCCTTCGACCATCTCATCCTATCTTGCGACCGCCTCTCCGGGGGTTCCGGTCGAGGTCGCCTTCTACGGAGGCAGTTTTACCGCGCTCCCGGTCGAGGTTCAGAAACGGTATCTCGGCGCGGTCCAGCCGTTTCTCGACGCAGGAACGGTCGAAAGCATCCGCCTTTCCACCCGGCCTGACGCTGTTACGCCCGGCATCCTCGCCCTCCTGAAGCACTATCGCGTCAGGACCGTTGAGCTCGGAGCCCAGTCCATGGACGACGAGGTGCTCCTGCTCTCGGGCCGCGGGCATACTGCCGCCCACACCGCGAGCGCCGTCACGCTGCTCCGGGAGCGCGCCTTCTTCATCGGCCTCCAGCTCATGCCCGGGCTGCCGGGAGACACAGCAGCGGGATTCCATGAAACCGTCAGCAGCGTCATCTCCCTGAAGCCCGACTTCGTCAGGATCTATCCAGCCCTCGTGATAAGGGACACGCCTCTCGCGGAACTCTACCTCACGGGAAAATACGCGCCGCTGTCCCTGGACGATGCCGTAGACATCTGCCGCGGCGCCATGGAACGGTTCGAAGCGGCGGGCATCGCCGTTATCCGGGCCGGCCTCCAGCCTACGGAAGAGCTCGAACGCCCGGGCACGGTGCTCGCCGGGCCCTGGCATCCGGCGTTCAGGCAGCTCGTCGGATCCTCCCGGTTCCTCGAGTCCATGCGCGCCCTCCTGGAACCCGGGAACGCGTCCGCGCCGGTCATCTTCGCCGTGAACCCCGCGGACCTCTCCTCCGCCATCGGCCAGGATCGCCGGAACATCCATGCCATCAGGGAGCAATATAACAGGGACGCGAGGATCATCGCGGACCCGAACCTTCCAAGGGGTTCCATCAGGAAAGGTCCCTCTTGCAACACTGGGGAAGCTGGGTTATAGTACGACCATGCTGCGAACATTCCTTCTTTCGCTGCTCATGACCGGCGTGCTGGGAGCGGGCTTAGCGGCCGCTGAGATCAAGGAGGTCGAACTGATCGACGGCAGCGTCATCACGGGCGAGGTCCTGTCCTTGAGCAGCGGTGTATACACCATCAGGACCGTTTCCCTGGGCACGCTCACGATCGATGATGCAAAGGTCCGGGCCATCCGCCCGCAAAGCTCATCGTCACCGTCCCTTCGGGCCGGCGATGTCAAGACCCTCCAGGACAAGATGCTGAGCAATGCTGAGGTCATGGGCTTGATCGCGTCGCTCAAGGACGATCCCCAGTTCAAGAAAGCGCTCGAAGACCCCGAGATCCTGAACGCGGTGAGCACCGGGGATATTGCCTCGCTCATGGCAAATCCCAAGTTCCTTGAGCTCCTGAACAACGCCACGGTTCAGGATATCCGGCACAAAGTCGCGAAATAGACGCTCCTGCCGCTTCACCTGCTTCCTTCCTCTGCAGTGAAAACCTGTTGACATCACGAGGGGTTCTCGGTAGTATCGTACCGATTTTGTCCCCGGAACACCCGGATGTGCATGCCCGATCATTGAGAGCGGCAGCGGCCCTGGATCAATGCGCCTGCCCTGAAATATGACGGCACGATTACGGTTCGGGCATGGGATTCATTCCTTATTTCAGCATCTTAAAGGAGCTGTATGGCCATAACCTACAAGGACTCCGGAGTGGATATCGACGCCGGCGACCTCTTCGTCCAGAAGATCAGGCCCTTCGTCAAGTCAACCTTCCGCCCCGAGGTCCTGACCGACATCGGTGGGTTCGGCGGTCTTTTCGCGCTGAAGAAGTACCGGAACCCGGTGCTCGTGTCCGGCACCGACGGCGTGGGCACCAAGCTCAAGATCGCCTTCCTGATGAACAAGCATGATACCGTGGGCATCGACCTGGTGGCCATGTGCGTGAACGACATCGTCGTGCAGGGTGCCGAGCCCCTCTTCTTCCTGGACTACTTTGCCACGGGCAGGCTTAAGCCCGAGGACCACGCCAACATCGTGAAGGGCATCGCCGACGGCTGCAAACAGGCGGGCTGCGCGCTGATCGGCGGCGAGACCGCCGAGATGCCATCGTTCTACGCCGAGGACGAATACGACCTCGCCGGATTCGCCGTAGGCGTGGTGGAGAAAAAGGACATCGTCGACGGGTCCCGCATCAGGCCCGGAGACCAGCTCATCGGCCTTGCTTCATCAGGTCTCCACAGCAACGGCTATTCGCTCGTCCGGAAGGTCCTGCTCGAGAAGGCCGGCTACGGCGTTGAAGACATGCTGACCGAACTGGGCGCCGGCACGCTCGGGAGCGTGCTGCTCGCCCCGACAAGGATCTACGTGAAGACCGTGCTTGCGCTCATGAAGGACTTCGACATCCGCGGCATGGCGCACATAACCGGCGGCGGCATCACCGAGAACACCCCGCGGATGCTGCCCAAGGGGACCCAGGCGCTCATCCGCAAGAAGACCTGGGACATCCCGCCCGTGTTCCGGCTCCTGCAGAAGAAGTCGGGCGTTGACGATGCAGAGATGTACCGCGCCTTCAACATGGGCATCGGCATGGTCATCGCGGTCCCGAAGAAGCAGGCGGATGCGGTCATGAAAAAGGCGGCAAAGCTCGGCGAGAAGCCATACCGTATCGGCGAGATCATCAAGGGCAGGCCGGGAGTGAAGTACGAGGAAAAGTAGAAGACAGGATCAGGGGTAAGAGGACAGGGCTAGAATCGAGGGGCCAAGAGCCTCTAGGGCAGGAGAACGCAATTATTCGCTCGATTGCCTTCCGGCCTAACGAAAGTCCCGCCTTCCTGCCTTCCCCCTCCCTGAGCGGAGCACACGACCGTCTGGATTCCAGGATATTACTATGAAGAAGACACGAATAGGCGTCCTCGTCTCCGGCCGCGGCTCCAATCTCCAGGCCATTATCGACAACATCGAGAAGGGGTCGGTCAGCGCCGAGCTTGCTGTGGTCATCAGCGACCAGGCCGACGCCTATGCTTTGGAGCGGGCACGCAAGCATCATATCCCCGGCGTCCACGTGAGCGCGAAAGGATACAAGGGCAGGCGCGACGAGTACGATGCGCTGCTCGTGAAGGAGCTGCAGAAGCACAATGTGGAGCTCGTCGCCCTCGCGGGCTTCATGCGTATCATCACGCCGACGCTGCTCACGGCGTTCCCCCATCGCGTCCTGAACATCCACCCCGCGCTGCTGCCGTCCTTCCCGGGACTGCACGTGCAGAAGGCGGCTCTGGAACACGGCGTCAAGTTCTCGGGCTGCACCGTCCACTTTGTGGACGAGGGCATGGACACGGGGCCCATCATCATCCAGGCAGTGGTGCCCATCCTCGACAATGATACGGAAGACAAGCTCTCTGCGCGCATCCTGAAGCAGGAGCACAAGATCTACTCCCGCGCCATCCAGCTCTACGCCGACGGACGGCTCCGGATCGAAGGCCGCCGCGTCGTCGTCACCGACAACAGGACCGAGACCGACGAGTTCCTGATGAATCCCTGACCATTCGCCTACCTGTCCCGCTGATACCGCTTCGACGTCGTCCTCCTTCACATTTACCCTTGCGCAAAGTTCGACCGTATGCGAAAATTGGAACGGTACACATCGGTTGAACGTTTTTCAAGGGGCCACCCATGACGAACAGCGATCTGTCGAAGCTGAAGCTCGACAAATCAGGCGCGAACTTCCAGCGCAAACAGAAGATACCCCGGTGGGGGCTCATCGCCATCGGCATCAGCGTGGCTCTCTCCGTTGCAGTTACGCTCGTCGTCAACCCCGCCGTCGAGGTGGATACCGCGGTCGTGGCGCGGGTCTACCCCTCACAGTCCTTTACGCTCCTGAACGCCAGCGGGTACGTCGTGGCACAGCGCAAGGCGGCAGTGGCCTCCAAGGCGACGGGAAGGCTGGAGTGGCTCGGCGTGGAGGAGGGGAGCAGGGTCAGGACCAACGAGATCATCGCCCGCCTCGAGAACAGGGACGTCCTGGCAGCCAGCGACCAGGCCGTTGCCGGGGTCAGCAGCGCGCAAGCGGACCTGGCCGACGCCAAGCAGAACTTCAGCCGCATGAAGGAGCTGCGAGAAAAGGGGTACGTGGCCCAATCCGAGCTGGACGCCGCAGACACCCGCCTGAAACGGGCCCAGGCCGCGGTCATTGGCGCAGAAGCGGCCCTGCGTTCGGCGCAGGTCGCGGTGGAATATACCCTGATCCGTGCACCCTTCGACGCCGTGGTCCTGACGAAGAACGCAGACGTAGGCGACATCGTGACACCCCTCGGGGCCGCCGCTAATGCGAAGGCCTCGGTCGTGACCATCGCCGACATGGCCTCCCTCCAGGTCGAGGTGGACGTGTCGGAGTCGAACCTCGCCAGGGTGAAGATGGGCCAGCCCTGCGAGATCCAGCTGGACGCCCTGCCGGACAGCCGGTTCCCGGGCGCGGTGCATATGATCGTGCCCACCGCAGACCGCAGCAAGGCCTCGGTGATGGTGAAGGTCCGCTTCACCGAACGCGACCCGCGGGTCCTGCCTGAGATGAGCGCGCGCGTGGCGTTCCTGGAACGGGAGATCACACGCGAAGAGGAAACGCCCCGGACCGCAGTGAACCCGGCGGCCCTCGTCTCCCGGAACGGGAAGCAGGTCGTGTTCGTCATGAAGGACGACAAGGCCGAGGAAAGGGCCGTAACGATCGGCGGCAGGATCGGCGACGGCATCGAGGTCCGGGAAGGCATCAAGCCGGGAGAGAAGGTCGTCGTGAACCCGCCGAAGAAGCTCAGGAACGGCTCAAAGGTGAAACAGAAGGAAAGGTAATAAACAGGAGTCAGAGGTCCGGAGCCAGAACGCAGGAACGGAAAGAATTGTCCTCCGGATGACACTCCAGACTCCTGTCTCCTGAACCCTGACCCCGGTTCTCATTATGGAACAGCGCTGTCCCCAGAACATCGTCTCCATCAGGAACATCAACAAATCCTACCGGCGCGGGGCACAGACCGTGCCGGTGCTCGAGGACATCACCTTCGAGATCTGCGACGGCGAGTTCCTGGCGCTCATGGGCCCATCGGGCTCGGGCAAGAGCACGCTGCTCAACATCCTCGCCGGCATCGACAAGGCTGACAGCGGCATGGTGACCATCGGCGGTGTGGACATCTCGTCCCTCTCCGAGACCGACCTGGCGCAATGGCGCGCCGTCAATGTCGGATTCATCTTCCAGTTCTACAACCTCATGCCCGTGCTCACGGCCTACGAGAACGTGGAGCTGCCGCTCCTGCTCACCGGGCTCTCCCGCAGGGAGCGGCGCGAGCACGTTGAGATGGCCCTTGCCGTCGTGAACCTCCAGGACCGCATGGACCACTACCCTTCCCAGCTCTCCGGGGGCCAGCAGCAGCGCGTTGCCATCGCCCGCGCCGTGGTGACGGACCCGACCATCCTCGTTGCCGACGAACCCACAGGGGACCTGGACCGCGTCTCGGCCGAGGACGTGCTGGGACTCATGGGGCGGCTGAACAAGGAGTTCGGCAAGACCATCATCATGGTGACCCATGACCCCCGGGCTGCTGAGCGGGCCCACCTCGTCCGCCACCTGGAAAAGGGCGTGCTGAGCGATGGGGGCCGGTAATACCCAGCAGATTCAACAACGGAGGCAGGTCGGCACGGAGAGAACCAGGATACAATATTCACAGAATACCCCGGATCCCCGATAGAAACATTCGGGGATGACGGTCATCTGAAATTCGTTGCCGTTCTTCGAGCCCTCTGTGTCTCAGTGGTAACATTGGATTTTCGCCGTTCTTGTTTCGTAAGGTTCTCCGCGGGAGCCCGAGCATGTTCATTCTGAAACTGATCCTCCGGAACGCCCTGCGCCACAAGCTCAGGTCCTCGCTCACCGTCGTCGGCGTCGCCATTGCCGTCCTGGCCTTCGGGCTCCTGCGCACCCTCGTCGCCGCATGGTACCTCGGCGTGGAATCGTCCTCGGCGTCGCGGCTCGTCACCCGGAACGCCATCTCGCTCGTGTTCTCCCTGCCCCTCTCCTACCGTGAGAAGATACGCCAGGTGCCCGGCGTCAAGGGGGTATCCTACGCGAACTGGTTCGGCGGCGTGTACATCACCGAGAAGAACTTCTTTCCCAACTTCGCCGTGGATGCGAAGACCTATCTCGACCTGTACCCGGAATTCGTGCTTTCTCCCGAGCAGAAAAAGGCGTTCATCCTGGACCGGAAGGGGTGCGTGGTCGGGCGCAATATTGCCGAGCGGTTCGGCTGGAAGGTCGGCGATGCCGTCGTCCTGAAAGGCACCATCAGCCCGGGCGACTGGGAATTCGTCGTCCGCGGCATCTACCAGGGAGCGGAAAAGAGCACTGATGAGACCGTAAGAAACCTCAGCCGCCTGATCCAGGCGAATACGACTAACCCACCGGGGAACGAATTGCCTGCCATATTGGTTGTAAAAGAGATTCTAGACCGAGATGGTTTCACGGAGAACGACTATACCATCGTTGAATCTGCGCCGGGGAGGGTCAACCTAGTCGCCAGGTTGCGTGGCGATGGATCGCAACGCCCTTTGCTCATGAGTGGTCACGTCGATGTCGTACCAGTTGAGCGTGAAAAGCCTGGTGAGCGGTCTGCACCCCGTCCGGTAATTGATTGGGACCAGGCTCAGGTGCTGTACGAGCAGGATAAGACCATACTGCTCCTGGTGAATGGGTTCAATCGCGGTGGGCTGCTGGTTGGCGGCGAAGGGCTGCAGGGATTTGTGCCTGTTTCCCATCTGCTGAAGATCAACTGCCAGACAGAAGAGGAAGAGCGCAACCCGATCCTGACCAGCTATGTCGGCAAGCAGATTGC
>JAAXXJ010000056.1 GCA_013334545.1 Nitrospirota bacterium
AGCCGTCCTCACGTCGGCGACCACGCCCCGCAGCCTCTCGACCATGTGCTGCATGGCGATCAGCAGCTGGCCCATCTCATCCTTGCCCCATGCCGCGATCGATACCTCAAGATTTCCTGCTGCCAGTTCCGTGGCGATCTTGACGCCTTTCCTGAGCGGCAGCGTGATGCTCCGGGTGATGAGCACCGCAATGCTGATGCCCAGCAGGATGCCGCCCCCTCCCAGCAGCGCAAGCGTGAACGGGGCCTGGCGGGCGGTTTCCACGTTCCGCTGGGAAAGGATCTGGGCTTCGGCGACCTGGTCCAGGCGGAACGCGTTGACCTTCACCACCAGTAGGTTCGCCGCCTCGTTCACCGGCTCCATCGCCCGGTTGCCGGCGGAGGTGCCCTCCTTGATAGACGCATCGGCCATGCGTTTTCCCATGTCGTAGAACCGGTCGAACAGGGCCTCCAGCGCCTCGATGTCCTGTATCCCTTTGGCATTGTTCTCCTTGGCGAACATCTCCCGGAACAAGCGCGCTCCTTTCCGGAAGTCTTCCGCCGCAGATTCTGCGTTGTTCATGTTCTTCGGATCGCGGGTGGCAGCCACGTCCGTGAGGAACTGCTGCGTCTGCACCACCTTGAACGCCATGGTCTCGGCGAGCAGCGCATGCGGAAGACGCTCATCGGCGAGCAGGCGTGAATTCTTCTCGATCTCCCTGACCGCATTACTGGCGAGGAGTATCGCCAGACCGAATACGGCCAGGAGAACGCCGAAACCGATGAACAGCCGCATGCCGATCTTGAGGTCACCTAATTTGATCATATCGCGTTTCCCCTGTCATGCTCCAACCGGCGGGAGGCCTTCCGGGAATCTTCGTTCCGGGCAAATGCTTCTATGCCGCGGGCCCCCCTCTGCCGCTTCGTCCTGCTTCACCCATGCCAGGTCGTCGGTCGAGAACATCCGGTCGATGTCCAGGATGATGATGAAGCGGTCCTGCTGCCTGCCCATGCCCTTGATGAACTCCGTCCTGAGCCTGGTCCCGATGCGGGGCGGCGGCGCGATGCTCCCCGCGTCAAGGTCCAGGACCTCCTGCACAGCGTCGGCGAGGGCTCCCAGCACGACCGTCTCGTTGTCTACCTGGACCTCGGTGATGATGATGCAGGTATTCAATGAGCTCTCCGTGGCTGACATGCCGAACTTGAGCCGCAGGTCCACCACCGGCACCACGCTCCCGCGGAGGTTGATGACCCCCCGCATGAACTCGGGTGTGCGCGGCACCTTGGTGATGGTGATGAGGTCCAGCACTTCGCGGACCTTCGAGATGTCGAGGGCGAAGATCTCCTGACCGAGCCGGAAGGTCAGGTATTGCGTCATCACATTGACCCCTGCTGTTTCCATCGCCGCCTCCTCGATGAAGTCCTGCGTGGGGAGCGCGGTCTTCGGGAGTTTCTGCACCTCAACGACCCCGATGCCCTGACCGCATGTTCATGCCTTCGTTTCATCACGCTCCACGGTCTGGATGAGCTTCGGCACGTCGAGGATGAGCGCGACGCTGCCATCGCCCAGGATCGTGGCGCCGGAAATGCCTTCTACGCCCCTGTACATCTTCCCGAGGTTCTTGATCACCGTCTGGTGCCCGCCAACGACATGGTCCACGACAAAGCCGACACGCGCGTTGTCGATCTTCGTGATCACGACCTGCTCGATGGCGGGACGATCGCCTTTGACGGCGAACCGATCCCGCAGCCTGATGTACGGGACGATCTCTCCCCGCACGTTCAGGAGATCGCGCCGCCCGGCCTTCGCCGCTGACGCGGACAGCTCCACGCATTCATCGACGAGGGACAACGGGAACACAAAGTGGTCGCCGCCGATCTTGGTCAGGAAGCCGTCGATGATGGCAAGCGTCAAAGGAAGGGAGAGCGTGATCACCGTGCCCTCACCGCGCCGGCTGCTGATCTCGATGGTGCCGCGCAGGGCCTCGATCGCCTGCTTCACGACATCCATGCCGACGCCCCGGCCCGACACATCGCTCACCTCTTTGGCCGTTGAGAAGCCCGGCGCAAAAATGAGCGTAAACAGGTCCTTCTCAGGCAGCTCCGCGTCCGGTGAGATCAGCCCTTTTTCGATGCCTTTCCGGCGGATGGCCGCAACGTTCATGCCGGCGCCGTCGTCCTCGATCCGAATAAGCACGTGTGCGCCGGAGTGGACGGCCGACAGCGCGATCGTACCGTGGCGGGGCTTCCCCAGAGACTCACGCACGGCGGGCATCTCGATGCCGTGGTCGATGCCGTTCCGGATGAGATGGATCAGCGGGTCGTGGAGCTTTTCGATGACGGACTTGTCGAGCTCCGTGTCTTCACCGTCCATGATGAGCTCCACGCTCTTGCCCAGGCTCTGGGACAGATCGCGCACGACGCGCTTGAACTTCGTGAAGATCGTGCCGATGGGAAGCATCCGGATGCTCATGGTATTGTCCCGGAGCTCGGCGGTGAGCCGCTCCACTTCCTCGGCGATGGACAGCAGGACCGCGCTGGTCCCTGCCGTCGCCACCTGGGTCAGCCGCGCCTGAACCGTGACGAGCTCGCCGACAAGGTCCACCAGCTTGTCGAGCTTGCCGGACTGGACCCGGATGCTCATCATCTCTGCGGATTTCTTTTGCTCCCGCCGGAGTTCGCGCACGTGCTGCTGTTCGGTGAGCGCGGCCTCCACCCGGTCGTTGTCGGCAAGTCCCTTCTCCACCACGATCTCGCCGAAGCGCTTCTGCTCCGATGAGATGTTCTGCACATCCGCAGGTGACAGGTCGCCGCGCGCCACAAGGATCTCGCCCAGTTTTTTATACTCCTCGTCCTCGGTCAGGTCCCCTTCCATCTCGATCGGCTCGATGACGATCTCGCTCGAATCCTGTACGAAGATGAACACGTCCCTGATGGCGTTCAATCCGCGTTTCGTGGTCAGGATGACGTCCCAAGAGACGTAGCAGATCTCGGGATCCAGGGTGTCCAGCGGCGGGATGTCTCCCAGCTGCGCCACGACCCTGCACGAGCCGAGGGAGCGGAGCTCGTCGAGCAGCTTCTGGGGATCGGTCCCGGTCTGGAAGATCGTCCGCGCGGGCCGGAACCGTATCCGATACGTGGCTTGCCGCTGTTCATCGACCGCTGACGATACGGCAAGCGGTGACGGTCGTTTTCCTCTCGCGCCTGCCCCTTCGGGCAGCAGGCCCCGGAAACCGCTGATGAGCTGTTCGGTCCGTTCGCTTTCGGCGTGCTTCTTCTGATAGAACTCGTCGAACAGCGCCGCGATCTGGTCCCGTGCCGCCAAGGTCAGGTCGATGATCTCCCGGGACACCGCCAGCTTGTCATTGCGGATGGCGTCGTAGACCGTCTCGACCTCATGGGCGAAGTGGGATATGGTGTCGAACCCGCAAGCACCGCCCGATCCCTTGATCGTGTGCAGAGCTCGAAAAACACGGCTGATAACGTCCTTATCCCGCGGGGACTCTTCGAGGGCCAGCAGGGCGTTCTCGAGCTCGCCGAGAAGCTCGTAGGCCTCGCTCTTGAACATCTCGCGCAGGACGTTCAGGTCAAAGCTCTCGTTCTGGTCGCTCATGGTCTCCTGCTCTCGTTTCGGCCAGGCTTTCCCGGACCGTCTCCCGGCAGGCCATGCAGCCACAGACAGGACCTTCGGGTGTTCTCATGGCAGCCGATATGCCGGGTAAAACCGGAACGGCGAAGCATGTCGCTGAAACGCTCCTGTTCGATCCCGGTGATCAGCAGCTGTTTGTTCAGGTCTACGGCCATCCGATGGGTTGAGCAGACCAGCTGCGGAAAGGAAACATCGAGTGCGACGACGTTCTCCACGACCACTTCCACCGAGGAGGCGCCCTGCACCGCTTCGAGAAGGGCTGTCCGCACCGCTTTGGCGTGCGGGACCGTGAGATCCCCGCTGAGGGTCACGATCGCGCGCTCACCTGCTCGACTTCGATGAATGTCCGCCATGGCCTTTGACCTCGTTATTAGATGAATCTTTTCACGACTTCAAGGAACTTTTCCGGAGCAAAGGGCTTCACGATCCAGCCGCTCGCGCCCGCGGCCCTGCCCTCCTCCCGCTTCGCCACCTGGGACTCCGTGGTCAGCATCAGGATCGGGATGAACTTGTAATCGGCCATTTTCCTCAGTTCCGTGATCAGGGTGATCCCGTCCATTTCCGGCATGTTGAGGTCAGTGATCACCATGTCAGCTTTGGCGCTTTTCAGTTTCTCAAGGGCGTCCCTGCCATTCTCCGCGAGCAGCACTTCGTGCCCGGTTTCCTTGAGGGTGAACGTGATCAGCTGCCTCATTGAGGCCGAATCATCGACGATCAGAAGTGTCTTTGCCATGTCGCCTCCGAGCGTGTCGGCACAGCTCTTGTCACTGCTGGCATTGCTCGATACCCGGTCAATCGCTTTGACGGCCGTATTATAGCAGAATTATTATGGGAATCGCGTTCCCACCAAGGCATGATACGTGAATTCCGATATAAATATACCGGATAAATTGTTATATTGCAAATTAATTAGTTAGGTTGGCGGGAGTTGATGGCTACACTGGCGGGGTTGTTAAAATTTTCATCGTAGCTCCCTGCAGCAAGCTGCAGAGGTCTTCGACCAGTACGGATATATCGTTATGCTCAGCGCTCGCTCCTGCTTTCATGGCTCCGGGCTGACGCGTATCGGCCTCAACGACCCACGGCTGCAGCAACAAGGACATTCATGAGCGAAATTTTGCCGGAAGGTCATGCATTTCCATCGAAGGCGGCGATACCGATGCGGTCATGAAAGGAGATATCATCGGGCTTCAGCGGACGGCAAAAGGAAAACCGGCCACTTGAGCCGCTCGGTCTCGTCCAGCAGGATGGCCGCTGCTTTCGAAAGCTCGGAAGGCGTCGTGCTGCCGGACGGCAGGAGGATCAGGGACGCCGCGTATTCGCTGGCGGCCTTCAGGATCTCCTCGTCAGGATAGCCTGAACGCACGGCCTCGAGCGTTTCGATCCCTTGTGCCGACAACGTCTTTTTCAGTTCTTTCACGGACGACGCTGTTTCCTTCCTCACGCGCTCCAGCTCCTTCCGCTCCTCCCTGCTGTAGAGATGAACCGGAACAACACCGAGCACGAGCACCTTTGAGCCCGTCGCCTCAGCCTCAAGAGCAATACGGTCAATGTTCGCTGCCGGACTGCTCGTATTATCCACGGGCACCAGGATCGTCCCTGGCACGACGGTGACCGGACAGGGCAGCGATGCGGCTATCTCTTTGTAGCGAGGAGGGGCCAGAACGAGGTCAGGTCGGTCCGCTGAGACCTGGTCTGCTATCTTGGCCCAAGCATTTCCCTCTTCAGCAATGAATCTCACCGACAGACCAGCAGCGCTGTCTCTCACGATCTTCATTGCTTCTTCTCGCTGGCGCGCAGACTCGGACCGGGCCATCTCTTCTGCTCGAGGGCCGGCATCGTAGTCCACGAAAAGGCTGTTGTCGAACACCTGCAGGATGGTCATATTGCCGCCCGATTTCAGGAGTTTCTGAATGCCATATTGTATCGCCTTCTTGGCGTTCAACGTACCATCGTACGCAACAAGGATATTCATAGAGAGCCACCCCCTTTAGCATCGTATCTTAATGCCTATATAGCACGTATTGTGCCAGAAAATATCGTGTTTATGATCAATATGATAGCATGCTATACGCAGTATTTTGACTGCGGATTCCTGTGCAAGAAAATACGTCATTCCGATGATTGATCAGCATATTTGGCGCACATAATAGTTGCATGTAACAGCTTTTATTAATCTATAAAATATAAACGTTTAGCGTGTGAAACCATGGCTCACTGCATTAAAAAATTGCGTCATACATGACGAGTATCATAAAATAATGAATCTATTCAGCATATTAACTAGTGGCACACCCATTGCTATATAAAGCTCAAATACAAAACAAGGAGTCGACCATGAAAGAGCTACTGAAGAATTTCGAGAATTTGTGGGTATCGGTCGCTTTCGCAGAGGCAGGCGAGCATGAGACATCGACAGAGCTGCTGGCTGGCGACGCGTTCGATGAGGAAAGCCCGGGGATATGCCCGGTCGTATAGGCTAGGATACGGGAAATCAGCCCAGGAGGTCATGCAGGTATGGATAGCACTATCTTTGGTGATGCCCGGTATGCCGTGATATGCAGCATGCTGTTCACAACGATCATCGCGGCAACTGCGGAAACACCGGCCGCCGTACCCGAGGTCTTCCAGCGAATGTGGCACCGCTACCAAATATTCCAGGAAGCGAGAAAGAGCCGGGCATCGAAGCCATCGGAGAATAAGTTCTGGGAAATCGACATGACGAAGTTCGAACCGTAAGCATCCTTCAACTTCCTTACGCCAGCCGGGACACTTCAAAAAGAACGTATACAAGCAGGCCGAATGGGCCGAAGCTTACGACATTTGATGCAGCGCTCCTGACGAAAGACCGGTACAGGTCGATCCTTCCGATCATCGCCGGCACCACGAGCGAGCCTATCAGCATCTGCATCATGAGAAACCAACCTGATTGCTGCATTACATGTTCCAGGTCCATCGCACTTCTCCCTTGGCTGTTGTTCTTGTCTTCTGTTGAAATACGTACAGCAGAGCCTCCCCCTGAGGGGAGGCTTTTTGCGTATCCCCTCATCATTACATCGTCTTCGTTGGGATCGCCGCGACGTTCATCTTCGCTGCCTCGCCGGCCAGTTCGGACCCGGCAAGGGCCTTCTGGTACTTGCTGATGATGGTCTTGAACTTCGGCGGGCAGAGCAGCACGTCAACCTGCTCGGCCTTCGCGAAGCTGATCATTTCCTGCTCCGGATTTCCTTCGGTGCTGTAAAGGCTCGCCTTCACGCCCGTGCCCTTCTCGCGGATGATCGTCTTGGCCTCTTCGACGAAGCGAGCCGCCTCCGCCTTCGCCGCGTCCCGGGTGTTGACCGTGGCATCGTAGTCAGCGAACATCGGGCTGTTGAACACATGGAGCGCCACCACCTCGCCGCCTTTCGCGCGAGCCTTATCAATGCCGTAAGACAAAGCTTCCTTCGCCTGCAGCGTCCCGTCATAAGCAACCATGATCTTCATTTGTGTATCCTCCTTGATATTTTTTATGAGTTCTTTGCTTGCTCTTTGCCTGTTATATAGCAGGAGGCGTGCCAAAATACTGCGCCTGAAATATCAATGGATTGCAGAACGGATGCAGTTTTTCTACTGCAGGAAGGCGTGCAAAGTATTACTGCGGAGCAGGCAGAATAGGGACCAGGAAGGGTGAACAGCTACTTGGCGGCGGCGATGGACTCCAGATCGATGCCCAGAAGTCTGACCTTCTGCTGGAGGTTCTGGCGGTGGATGTGGAGCAGGCGCGCGGCCTCGGAGATATTGCCACCGGATTCGATGAGCGCGGCCATAATGATGCTCCGCTCGAACTGGTGCTTGGCGTCCCTGAGCGGCATGAGCGGTATTGTCCGGCCCTCTTCGCCCAGCTTTCGCTCCTCGGATAGGTACTTCGGCAGGTCTTCCTTCTGGATCGTCGGGCCCGCGGTGAAGGCGATGGCATACTCCACGGAATTCTCAAGCTCCCGGACGTTGCCGGGGAAATGGTAGTTCATCAGCGCCTGCATGGCGTCCTTGGTGATACCATTGATGTTCTTTTCCGTTACCTTGACCTTGTGCTTGTCAATGAAGTGGTTGACGAGCAGCGGGATGTCCTCGGTGCGTTTCCGGAGCGGTGGCAGCTCGATGGGGATCACGTTCAGACGATAGTAGAGGTCCTCGCGGAACTGCTTCTCGGCGATGGATTTTTTCAGGTCCCGGTTCGTTGCCGCGATGACGCGGACATTGACCCGCCGGGGCTGGGTGTCGCCGATGCGCGTGAACTCGCCTTCCTGAAGAATGCGCAGGAGCTTGACCTGCAGCTGAGGCGCCAGCTCGCCGATCTCGTCGAGGAACAGGGTCCCCTTGTCCGCCTCCTCCACGAGGCCCCGCTTGTCGGCAACGGCTCCGGTGAACGCGCCCTTCACGTGGCCGAAAAGCTCGGACTCGATGAGGCCCTCGGGAATGGCCCCGCAGTTCACGGTCACGAACTTCTTCCGGGCACGGACGCTGTTGGAATGGATCGCGCGCGCCACAAGTTCCTTGCCGGTCCCGCTCTCTCCGGTGACCATCACGCTGGACTCGCTCGAGGCTGCGTGGCGCATGATGCGGAAAACCTCTCGGATCTCGGGGCTGTTGCCGATGATGTTCTGGAAGGAGTACCGCGTCTCGATCTGCGTCCGGAGGGCGATGTTCTCCTGCTCGAGCCGCTTTTTCTCCAGGGCTCGGCGCAGCGGCAGCCGCACTTCGTCAGGCGTGAAGGGCTTGGGGATGTAGTCGTAGACGCCCTTCTTGACTGCGTCCACGGCCGATGGAATGGTCCCGAAGGCGGTAATGATGATGAAGATGCTGTCGGACTCGATCTCCCGGACCTTGTCATAGAACTGGAGGCCGTCCATGACCGGCATCTTGAGATCGGATACGATCAGGTCGTAGCTGTCCTTCCGGACCATCTCCACGGCGTCGACGCTGCTGATCGTGGTGGTCACGTCCAGTCCTTCGAGCTCGAGGATCGCCTTGACGGCCTCGCACACGCTTGGCTCGTCATCGACAACGAGCGCCCGGAGCTTATCCATGGGACCCGTCCTCGTCGTGCATGCTCATCAGCATCAGCCCCGCTCCCGCCCGGTCACCGCCGGCCGCCTCAGCGGCCCTGGGCATCATTTCCCTGCCGGCCATTCTCCGTTCCGCCAGTCGTCTGCCGGTCCTGCAAAAGCTTCAATCGCTGGCGGATCGACAGGCGGAGCTCCTCGGGTGTGAAGGGTTTCTCAAGGAATTCGTACATGCCCTTCTTCAGCGCATCGACGGCCGTACCCATCGAGCTGTACGCCGTGATCAGTATGAACATACTCGTACTCCCGAGTTCCCGGACCTTCTCATACAACTGCATACCGTCCAGTTCGGGCATCTTCAGGTCGGACACGATCAGATCATAACCGGTCTCCCGCACGAGGTCCAGGGCGTGCGTGCTGCTCGTCGTGGTCGTGACCGCAAAGCCCTCTGGTTCAAGGATCGCCCTGACGGCCTCGCACACGCTTGACTCATCGTCAACGACGAGCGCCTGAAACTTATCCATAGATCGGCAGCCTCACGATGAAGGTGGTCCCTTTCCCAACGGCGCTCTCAACGGCAATTTCCCCGCCGTGTTTCTTAATAATACCATAACTGACGGCCAATCCGAGCCCCGTTCCCTTGGTCGCGGCCTTGGTCGAGAAGAAGGGATCGAAGATCTTGTGCATATGCTCTTCCGGTATTCCCTTCCCGGTGTCCGCGAAAACGACTTCGATGCAATTCCCTCCCAGCCGCTTCGCGATCTCGATGCACTTATTTCCCAGCCGCGTCTCGACCTCGATCCTGCCAGGCGGGGTAATGGAGTGGATGGCGTTCAGCAGAATGTTCAGCACCACCTGGCCCACCTGGGCCGGGTCGGCATAGACCTCCGGGAGATTGTCCGCGAGCTTCATGGTAAGCTCGATCCCCTTGAACGCCTCCTGGGCCGCCAGCGACTCCGTGATCTCGGTCACCGGCTGGTTGATGTTGATCTTCACCGGCTTGATGACGCTCTCGCGGCCGAAGTTGAGCAGCTGGCGCACGATGGTCCTCGCCCGGTCGGTCTCCCGCACCATGAGCTTGAGTCTTTCGTGCCGGGGGTCCCCCGGCGGGCACTGTTCCAGCATCAGGTTCGAGAAGGTGAGCACCGAGGTGAGGGGGTTGTTGATCTCGTGGGCGATCCCCGCGGCGAGCTTACCGATGCCTGCCAGCTTCTCCGCCTCAACGAGCTGGGACTGCTTTTCCCGCAGCTGCTTGATAATCTCATCCAGGGCCGTCATTGCCTGGTCAAGCTTGTCCTCCATCTGGTTGAAGGACTCCGCCAGCGCGGCGATCTCATCATGCCCCTTGACCTTGATGCTCTCGGAAAAATCGCCGCGGGCGATCTTCTTGGTGATCCGTTCCAGGTCTTGGATGGGATTGACAATGCTGCGAGCCAGCTTGCTGTTGATCACCGTCCCCAGAACTATGATCATTCCCAGGGTAATGACCAGCAGGATCGAGGAGACCTTCAGGATCCGGGCAATATCGGTCCGTTCCGCCCGTGCATTCTCTTCGACATAGACCTGGACCTCGCGGGCGACCATGCGCAGCTGCTCCACTTCGGTCTTTTCCTCGCCCTGCAGCGCAAGAAGTCTGTCCGCAGGTCCGCTGCGCATCCCCCGTCGGAGTCGCTCCTGAGCGCTCCGGATCTCTCCCAGCCTGCCGATACGTTCCTCGTAAGCATCGATCGCCTTCATCATCTGCAACACATGCTGATCGCCGATATTCCTTGCCGCCTCGTCTTGGATCTTCGCAATGCTTTCCTTCATCACTGCGAGGTATTTCCCGATCTCCTCGAGGCTGCCGGAATCGCCATAGAGCAGATAGTTCTTCTCGTAGCGGCGAACTTCCAGCAGGTTGTTCGTCACATCGTCGGCGATCTCTAGGTGCTGAAGGTGGGTGCTGATGGTGTTCAGGTCCTTATACGCAAGGGCGCCGAACACGATCGCAAAGAGGAGGTAGAACCCGAAGCCGAGGAAGAGTTTGTCACGGATCTTCATGTGGCGCTATTATAGCGTAAAGGGACAGGAAAATAAATAGGGCCCGGCGGAGTCGCCGGGCCCCTGGTAGATCACCTGCTCATGCCCAGCAGGGCTCTTTGACCACATACACGCAGCAGTGGCTGTACTTGACCACTTTCGAGGCAACGCTGCCAAGCAGGAACCGCGCGGTCGCGCTCTTGCCTTTGCTCCCTATCACGATGAGATCGATCTTTTCCTTTTCCGCAAAGGACACGATCTCCTGCGCAGGTGAATCGGCGGTAGAGAGGACGGTATTGATGTCCGTCACGCCGTGGGATTTCATCTGGTCCTTCGCTTTGGCAAGGAGGTCCTCGCCCCTGCGCTTCAGGCTCTCCAACAGCCGATCGCGTTCGGACGCCGTGAGCTCGAGGTCGACGTCGGCCACCGAGGGAATGACGTTGAGGATGAAGATTTTTGCCTTGTTCGCCTTCGCGAAGTGGGAGGCGACGCGGAGGCCTTCCGTGGAATGCTTTGATCCATCGATCGGCACCAGTACTTTCATGGTCTCCTAGACCTCCTTCTTCACTTTTGCTTTTTTCATGGTCAGGCCGATCCCGTCGAACAGGTAGAAGATCGCGAAGCCCCACCACATGGTGTAGGCAACGTAAAACACCAGGAGCCCGGTCATTATGCCGGCCTTGTCCACGACCTTCTGTGACTCGATATTGTAGAAGTTGAACGCCGGCTCGACGGCCTTCTTCATGACATCGGAGACGACCTTGGCCTCGGGGATCTTGCCCTGCTTCTTCAGCTCCTTGTCCATTATTTTTAAAACGTTCCACCACGAGGTCATGGCCTCTTTTTCGTCCATGCTGTAGCGGTCGGCGACCTTCTTGCCGTCGTTCTTGAACATGTCGTCAGCATCCTGCAGCACCTTCGCCATCACCGCGCCGAGGTCGCCCTTCAGCTCGATGCCGGCGCTGGTATTTTGCGCACCCGTACCGGCCGCGGTCAGGACCTTCAGAGCGCTGTCGCTCTGGTCCTGTTTTTCAAGTTTGATCACCAGCGAGACCTGCGTTCCCTTAATGGCCTCGTTGCTCTTGGCGACCTTGGGGATGAAATAGGACGAACCCTTCGAGAGCTTGTTGAACATGTCGTCGGAGTACACCAGTCCGTTCTTTCCTTCGCCGAAGATCGGCGAGAAGATCATCACCAGAACGCCGAAGAACGAGACGGCAAGAAATGCCCCAATGGAAAATGCCTTACTGTTTTTAACGACCATGGCTATGCCTCCTCCCTGAGCGTCTTGATGTTCGCAAAGAATTTGCTGAAGATCCAGAGGCCGAAGATCGCGACAACGATCCAGAACACGATATTGCCGACGATCTCGATCCCGTTAATAACATCCTTCGAGAGCGATATGTACTCGAGCTCCACCATCTTCTTCGGCAGCGTGGCGGCCCGGTTGATGAAGCCGGCGATGATCGACACCGCGTAGAATCCCCGGATATGGATGCCCTTCACGACCTTGGTCGTGAGCGCGCCGACCTGGATGCCGATCAGCGATCCGATCAGCATGCCCATGGCAAGAGTATAGAACACGTACCCGTAGATGGCGTACTGGGCGATGGACGCGAGGCCGGCAGTGAAGATGATCTGCAGAATGTCGGTGCCCACGGTGGTCGCCGTGGACACGCCGAAGGTGTAGACGAACATGGGGAAGGTGATGAAGCCGCCGCCGACGCCCATGATGGCCGCCAGGATGCCGACGATCACGCCGCCCATGGCGACGAACACGCCCGAGATCCGCTTGCCGCCCTCGACATAGTCCTCGTCAAAGGTGATCATCGGCGGGATGTTGACCTTCTGGAGCTTCTGCGCGAAGTCGGTGGTGCCTGAAGGGCCGCCGTGAGCGTCGCCGCCGCTGGTGCCCTTGCTGGACTTCACGAAGTCCATGAGCGCGTAAAAGCCGAGGAATCCGAGCAGGATCGCGTACACCAGGCTGATGAACGCCTCGGAAAGGATCGGGTCCTTGTCATACAGTACCCGGTTGAGTGCGCCGCCGATGAACGTTCCGCCGGCCGACCCGACGAGGAACGCCAAGGCCAGCTTGGTGGAGACGTTGCCGAGCTTCTTGTGGACCGTGGTGCCCATGATGGCCTTGGCGAAGATGTGGAACACGTCGGTGCCCACCGCCAAGATACCTTTCACGCCGGCGGCCATCAGGGCAGGCGTGATGATGAATCCGCCGCCGGCGCCGATGCAGCCGGTGATAAGTCCCGCTGCCAGCCCGATGGCGATGGAGACCATGAAGATGCTGGTCGAGTAGAACGCCGGCGCGTAGGCGGTCTTGCCGCCCAGCATGCTGCCGGCGTCGGCCAGTGACACCGCAACGATCGGCAGCAGCAGGAGCAGCAGGATCCACATCTTCTTCCGGTTGTGGATGATGCTCATCGAGACCTCATAGTCCCATTTGGCGTGCGCGATGGACGCCTGCTTCATAAACTCATAGGTGCTGCGAAAGATACCCATACGAAAAACCTCCCTCCCGAATAATGTGATTTCGTCATGCGATCTGGATCATTTCCGTCTGTAATTTGTATTTTTTCCCGTTCCCCATGAGCCGGGTATAGGCTAGGGGCTTGCCGTCAATACCCACCAGGAGCCGGTGCAGCAGCAGCATCGGTGCGCCCTTTCCGCTCTTGAGGATCACCGTGGCATCGCTGGTCATTTCGGTGATCTCGATCATCTGCACGACCTTCTGGATCTTTTTCGCTGCCTTCTGTTGCATCATCTCATAGAACGGGGTCTGGCAGACATCAACCTCGTCGATGTCCGGTACCACCTCGAGCGGTACGAAGGACTCCTCAAGATAAGCTGGCTCGCCCTCAACAACGCGTTTGCAAAGGATATAGTAGATATCTCCGTTTGCTTTAAGATAGTTCCGCACATCCTCCGGCGGGACCTTGATGCCCTTCACCAACACCTCTTTTTTCGCAGTCACCCCCTCGCCGAACATGTCTTCGGTCAA
>JAAXXJ010000339.1 GCA_013334545.1 Nitrospirota bacterium
CGTATTTCCGGAAACGATTGATGCAGAAAGCCGGAAACGTCATCGGCATCTATGTGGGCAGTATTTCCCTCCATCAGGATCTTGACGCTGTCCCTGATAAGGAAATAGGTCGGATACGCGGCAAGGCAGCCGATCAGGATGCCGGCAAGGGGGTCCACAAAATACAGATGGGTATACCATATGATGATGGCTGAGCCGATGACGCCGACCGAACCCAGAGTATCGTTCAGGATGAGAAGCAGCGCCCCCTTGATGTTCACATCCTTTGAATAGCGATAAAGCTGTATGAGACCGAAAGCATTTGCGAAGAGACCGATGATAGCAATGATCAGGACCTTGTCCGCTTCAATGGGCTGGGGGTGCAGGAGCTTCTGGAATGCTTCCGTAAAAACATAGAACAGGATGAACCCGACCAGGATCCCGTTGAACAGGCCGGACAGCACCTTCGCGCGCTCGTATCCGAACGTATTAACCTTGTCCGGTTGTCTGCGGACGATCCTGGTCACCCACAGCGCAATGATCTGCCCCGAGATATTAACGGCCATGAACGACGCGTCCGTCACGAGGGCAATGCTGTGATAATACAGGCCACCGATCAACTCTACAAAGAAATAGGCGATCGTTACGACAAGAACGAGTGTCTGGCCTTTTACGTGATGTTCACCTGTCTCAGGCATATTCTACCGATCCCTTGGTATGCCTTCCTCAGCCTCTCAGGAGAGGCGCCTTGTCCGTCAATTCCCATGGCAAGCCGATGTCCATCCTGCCTACATGACCGTTTGCAGCAAGCTTGCGATAGAAACCACCTTTGATCTGTGAGGGGAGAAAGCGCAGGTTGAATTGGCGTATGATCCCTGCCGGTCGAAAGTCGAAATTTTTTTCAACGATATCGGCTATTTTTTGATCAGAGACCTTGCCGGTCCCGAAGGTTTCGACCTGGATGCTCACCGGCTGGGAAAATCCGATGGAATAGCTGAGCTGCACCTCGCAGGAGGTCGCGAGTCCGGCTGCAACGACGTTCTTTGCAGCATAGCGGGCAGCATAGGCGCCGACCCGGTCGATCCTCGAAGGATCCTTCCCGCTCAGGGCCGCCCCGCTGAGACGGGAATATTCACCGTAGGTGTCGATCGCGTTCTTTCTCCCGGTCAACCCTGAGTGTGAGGCGGGACCGCCTCCGATGAAGGGGCCGTCAGGATTGACGAATATCCGGGTGTTCCCGTCGGGCTTTATCTCCTCATCCTGAAAAACAGGGTCCAGGACTGAATCCCGGATATCGTCCTGAAGCCGTTTGGCATCAGGCCCGCCTTTTGCGGCTGCCCGCTTCTGGCTTGCAATAATGGTGATGCTGTGAACACGCGACGGTCTTCCATCACGATATTCAATGCCGACCTGGGTCTTGCCGTCGGGCGAGAGATAGTCGAGCGCTTTCTGGGTCCGCACGGACACGAGCTTCCGGGCAAGACGGCGGGCAAGCCAGATGGGAAGCGGCATGAAGGCCGCGGTCTGATCGCAGGCAAACCCGAACACCGTCACCTGGTTCCGCGCTAGAATGCGATCGACCGCCTCTTCGCTCATGGTCCGTTCATCAATCTCCATCCGTCCGTCCGACGGTCCCTCGGTGAGGCTCGTAATGACGCTGCAGGTCTTTGCGTTGAAGACCCGCTCGTCATAATCGACCTGGCTTATGACCTGCCGGGCGATATTGGCAAAATCGACCCTGGCCGGGGTCACAAACCGCGCTGCGATGAAAACAATGGCCGTGGAAACAGCACACTCGGATATGATCTTCGCGTAAGGATCCTTCTGCAGGACGTGGTCGACAACCGCATCGCTGATGATATCGCAAAGCTTGTCAGGATGGCCTTCGGTCACCGCTTCCGAGGTGAACATGAAGTCTTTTTTCATATGACCTCTCCCTGCACTGTGCCCGTTCAGGTAACCGCGAAGATGTGATTGCCATTCATTGCCGAAACCGGAACCCGGGCCGTCGAACTGCCATTCAGCACGAGCGGCGGAGCAGCGATCTTCTTTGTCGCTTCGTTGACGAGCAAAGGGGCGACCGCGGTCCCGATCGAGACCGCCAGATCAAAGGGGTTCAGCGGGCCCATGCCCAGGAAGGTCCGCAGACCCGGCACGAACAAGGTGAGCGATTGCACACCCAGCGAGGCCGTCAGGGCGACGGTAAGATAGTTGTTCGGTGCGAGCCGGTCGGCATCGAAGATGCTGTGGGTCTCAGAGCGGTGGCTGATGGCATGCAGGAGCCCGACCGTGACAAAGTTCGTGAACGCCATACTGCTGGCCTGGGGCCCCTGCCCGTAGCGCATGACCCCGTAGCCGTAGGCAGCCAGCGTCCCCGCCGAGATAGTGGAGGCCTCGAAGAGGAGCCTTTTATAGTCCGACGGATTGATGAGCTGTTCCTCGGGACTGCGGGGAGGCCGCAGGAGCACGTCGGGTTCAGGGGGCTCCTGGGCAAGGGCTACGCCGGGGAAGATGTCCGAGATCATGTTGATCCAGAGCAGCTGCATGACATTGAACGGCTGCCCCATGCCGGCGGCAAGCGCGGTGAACATGATCATGATCTCGCTCGTGTTCTTCGAGAGCATATACCGGACCGACTTTCGCAGATTATTGTAGACCGTCCGCCCCTGACTGATCGCCACGACCATGGTCTCGAGATTGTCATCCTCCAGGACCACATCCGCCACCTCCCGCGCCACATCGGTCCCCGTGTGTCCCAAAGCGATCCCGATATCCGCCGCTTTGAGCGCCGGTCCATCGTTGATGCCGTCGCCGGTCATACCGATGACCTTTCCCGCCGACTGGAGCGCCTGGACAATCTGGAGCTTGTTGGCCGGGCTCACGCGCGCGAAGACATGGACGCGTCCGGCAAGCGTCTTCATGACCTCGGGCTCAAGCTGGGAGAGATTCGTGGAATCCAGAATCTCCAGTTCCTCGCCCTTGCTCAGATTGAGCTCCTTGCCGATTGCATAGGCCGTGGGGCTCTGGTCCCCGGTGATCATGACGGTATCGATCCCGGCACGGTGGAATGTGCCGATAAGGTCCTTGACACCGGGCCTGACCACATCGGCCATGCCGACGAGGCCAACCCAGATGAGCCCCTGCTGAATGATCTCGTCGCTGTGCAGCGTTTCTCCGTAGGTAACCGCATACGCCACGGCCAGCACGCGGAGCGCCTCACCGGCCATACGTTCGTTATCCCCTTCGAAGACCGCACGGGCAGTGTCGTCCATTTCCAGCTGCCTGCCGTCCTTGACGTACCATTTGCACAGCGACAGCACATCGGACGGGCTGCCCTTGAGCGCCATGAGCCGCTGCCGGTCGTTCGAACGGTGTACGGTGCTCATATAATGCCGTTCTTCAGAGCGGTGGTTCAGCTTCACGATGGCGTGCTGGGCCCGAAGCGCGTTGACATCGACACCGGAACTGAGCGCAAG
>JAAXXJ010000340.1 GCA_013334545.1 Nitrospirota bacterium
CCCGGTCGAGATACAGCGATCCGGCAGATGACCATGTGTCCTGCAACGAAGCTGAGCATTTCCTCAGAAATGGACTCATATGCTTTGTTCTTACAAATGAAGGCCCTACATACCGTCGGTTTCCCCGGCAGGTCAGTGGACCGGCAAAAGATTAAGATGTCGCCTGGCGTACCGGCATGATATTATTCAAGGAGGATCGTTCATGGAAGTGAAGGTACTCGGCCCCGGATGCTTCAACTGCCAGAAGATGGTGGAGATGGTCAAGGTGGCCCTGAAGGAGCTCGGTATCAACGCTTGCATCGTGAAGGTCACCGACATCGGCGAGATCGCCAAGCATGGCGTTTTATCGACCCCCGGGCTCGTCGTGAACGGGAAGGTCAAGCACTCCGGCAAACCGATACCTTCCATGGACATGATCAAGGACATGATCAAGGGCGAGTTATAGAATGAGCGCATTGAATGGCGGGGCATTGCCTGATGGGAGATGCAGCCGATGCTGAAGGTCATGTTCCTCTGTACCGGCAACTCCTGCAGGAGCCAGATGGCTGAGGGATTCGCGCGTGATCTGGGCAAGGGACTGATCGAGGCCAGCAGCGCCGGGTTGATGGCGGCAGGCGTCCATCCTCGGGCGATGGTGGTAATGCGGGAGGTGGGGATCGACATCTCGCGCCAACGTTCCCGGGAGATAGACCCGGACCTGCTGCGCACCATGGATGTGGTGATCACGCTCTGCGGAAATGCCGAAGAGGCCTGTCCCCGGACACCGCCGGAAGTGAAACGTCTTCATTGGCCCGTCAAGGACCCTGTCGGGACCATCGGCACCGAAGAGACCATTATGAGGGAATTTCGCCGGGCGAGGGACGAAATACGAGTAAAGATACAAGGGTTTATCGGGGTGTTGTCCGCGGACAGAGGGGAAGGTTTGAAAAAATAGTTGCGAATATTCGAATACAGGGGTATTATAGATGACTTTTTCAGGCCTATCCATCAGGTTTCGCTGATGACCTATTATTAAGGAGGATGTGATGGTTAGCATTACAGACGGTGCGGTAACAAAGTTCAAGGAAGTCGTAACCCAGCAAGGTACAGCAGGCGACGGGATCCGGATATTCCTCGTGCCGGGTGGCTGAAGCCCTTCACTGGCTATGGACATAGCCAAAGCCGCCCAGGCGGGCGACATGACCCTTGAGCAGAGCGGTTTGAAGGTATTCCTGGAGGACCGTGCGAACCAGATGCTCACGAACACGACCATCGATTTTGCCGAGGGCCAGGGCTTCGTGCTCTCCGGCATGCAGAAGGAAAGTTCCTCCTGCGGCACTTGCAGCTGCTAGGCCTTTTCATGTTCTCCCGCTGAACTTTCTCAAGTCCTTCCGGCCGTTTCCCTTTCGGGAAATGGCCTTTTTTTTTATCCTTTTTCCGTATCCGGAGATGATCGAGCATGGTACCGCTCTTGAGCCTCCAATGCTGCTTCTGCTGAGGTACAATATAGGTAGAAAGGTGACGGACTGCCTGCCGTCACGATAACGCGCTATGCCTCTTCTTGAGATACAGGACCTGGTCTACGAAACGAATGCGCATCGTTCCACGCGCATCCTGGATAGGCTGTCGCTGTCCGTCGAGGGGGGAGAGGTGCACGCGCTGATCGGAACAAATGGGACGGGCAAGAGCACGCTGGCCTCAGTGATCATGGGGTGCGAGGGCTACGGTCCGACATCCGGCAACGTGGTCTTCGACGGCAGGCCTCTGGCCGGGCTCAAGGTGCACGAGCGGGCTCGGCTGGGGATCACCATGGCATGGCAGGAGCCGGTCCGGTTCGAGGGCATCACCGTGAACCAGTTTCTCTCCCTGCGGAACGACAGCGGCAGACCGGCCCGCTATCTTGAACTCGTGGGTCTGAGCGCAGAGCGATACGGAAACCGCATGGTGGACCGGTCGCTCTCCGGCGGCGAGCGGAAGCGGATCGAGCTTGCCTCCCTGCTGGCGCTCCAGCCGAAGCTCGCCATTCTCGATGAGCCTGATTCAGGCATCGATATGCTGTCCACGCAGGACATCATCAACGTGATCGGGGCATTTAAAGCGGGTGGATCCGCGGTACTGCTCATCACCCATCGCGAGGAAATTGCCGCGATCGCCGACCGGGCGTCCCAGCTCTGCGGAGGCCGCATTGTCTGCAGCGGGAACCCGGCGAAGGTGGCGGAGCATTACAAGTCGAGGCACTGCGATGTCTGCACCGGACGGGAGTGCCACTATGTCTGAGCTCGAAGAACTGACCGCGTGCTTCGGCAGCGCGGGCGGCGACGTGAAAGCCCTGGCCGATGCGGGATTCGCCCACCTGGCTGCGAGCGGGCATCGCATCCTGAGCAGCCGCACGGTCGAGGGCCTGGAGGTCAGGGCCCGGGAGACCTGGAACGGCATCAGCGCACGGGTTACGGTCAAGAAGGGCGTGAAGCTCCTGAATCCGGTCCATATGTGCTTTGGCGTCCTGCACAAGAAGGGGACGCAGAAGATCGCCATGGAGGTGACGCTCGAGGAGGGCGCGTCGGCGCACTTCATCGCCCACTGCCTCTTCCCGAAGGCGGAGAAGGTCCGGCATATCATGGACGCCACGGTCGCCATTGGCGAGGGAGCGGAGATGCGGTACTCCGAGACCCACTACCACGGGCCGCATGGCGGGGTGGAGGTCGTGCCGAAGCTGTCGGTCCAGGTGGGCAGGAACGGCAGATACTTCACCGACTTCACGCTGACCACCGGCAGGGTGGGGAAGCTCGACATCGATTACACGGTCGAGGCGGCAGAGAACGCCGTTGCCGAGCTCACGGCCAGGGTCTTCGGCCATGCGACCGACGACATTCATATCCGCGACAAGGTCCTGCTTGCGGGGAAGAACAGCCGCAGCATCATCAAGACCCGCGTTGCCATCGAGGGTGACGCGACAGCCGAGGTCACGGGCATCACCGAAGGCAACGCTGCGGGTGCGCGCGGCCACGTGGACTGCATGGAGATCGTGAAGGACCGGGCCGTGGCGCGGGCGGTACCGATCGTGCAGGTGAATGACCCCGGCGCCAAGGTGACCCACGAGGCCGCCATCGGGAGCGTGGACAAGCGCCAGATGGAGACCCTCATGGCCCACGGCCTCTCGCCCGAGGAAGCGGTTGACGTGATCGTGAAGGGTATCCTCAGATAGCAAAAAAACGCCGGCAGGATGCGATTCCGCCGGCGTTCTCGTTTCTGGTCTTCCGACCGACTTCTGATCCCCTGTCTCCTGAATTCCGTTCCTTACACCCCGCCCTTTTCGAGCGAGACTTTTTTCGTGACCTTGTGCCACGTGATGCCCGTGTCCTTGTCGCCAAAGGGCTCGTAGATGAGCTCGATGTCCACGGTCATCTCGTAGTCGAGGATGTTTGTCACGTCCTTGCCGTCCTTCTTGACGAACTCAGCAGGGAAGGGGAT
>JAAXXJ010000341.1 GCA_013334545.1 Nitrospirota bacterium
GGAAAAGAGAATGCGAAGCAAGAATAAGTGAATATGGAATTCCCTGTGATATCGTTAAAAAAGTCAGTGGGCGTAGTAGGCAAGACCTTATAAAGCATCAAATTGAATTAGCGTGGCTCAATCGGGCTGAAAAAATCAATCTAAAAGGTGAACGAGCATGATACTAACCTGCGGGTCGACGGCGGCGCGCCCAAAGGCGGTGCGTCACCCACGTGTTTCCTATGACTGATCTGACCCCACTCATGAAACAATACCGCGAGATCAAGCGCCAACACCAGGATGCGATCCTGCTGTTCCGCATGGGCGACTTCTACGAGATGTTCGACCAGGACGCGGTGACGGCGTCGAAGGTCCTGGAGATCACGCTGACGGCGCGGAACAAGTCCAAGGGCATCGAGACGCCGCTCTGCGGGTTCCCGTACCACGCCGTGGAAGGCTACATCGCCAAGCTCATCAGGCGCGGCTTCAAGGTGGCGGTCTGCGAGCAGGTGGAGGACCCGAAGCTTGCCAAGGGCATCGTGAAGCGCGAGGTCATCCGCGTGGTAACGCCCGGCACCATTCTCGATGCCAATCTCTTAGAAGCCAAGGACAACAACTATCTCGCCTCGCTCTATCCCGCGAAAGAGGGATTCGGCGCCGCGTTCCTTGACATCTCGACCGGTGATTTCTTCATGGCGGAGGTAGCGGGTGCCGGCAACCTGGCCGAGCTCGACACCCTTTTGTCGCGGTTCACGCCTCGCGAAGTCGTTCTGCCGAAAGGGCAGGGGACGGTTTCGGAGCTCTTTGCTCTCCTGCGGCAATATACCCAGGCGATCAATCCCTACGAGGACTGGACCTTTGACCGCGAGACCGCGAAGCGGACCCTGCTCGACCATTTGAAGACCTCAACGCTCGAGGGTTTCGGCTGCGGGGACATGACCATCGGTGTCTCCGCTGCGGGCGCTGCGCTGCGGTACATCGAAGAGACCCAGAAGACCGCGCTGGCGAACATCAGGAGCGTCAGACCCTTCCTCGTGCAGTCCTACATGGTCCTGGACAGCGCGTGCCAGCGGAACCTGGAGCTGGTGAAGAACATCTACGACGGCTCCAGCCGGGGCACGCTGCTGTCCGTGCTCGATCACACGGTCACTTCCATGGCGGGCCGCAAGCTGCGCGAGTGGGTCCTGAACCCGTTGCTCGATGTTCAGGAGATCGATGCTCGCCTCACTGCCGTCGCCGAGCTCAAGGAGCGCCATCAGGTGCGCTCGAGCCTCCGGAGCGCTCTCGCACGGGTATACGACCTGTCGCGGCTTATCAGCCGCGTCTCCCTCGGCGCGGCCAATGCCCGGGACCTTGTTGCCCTGCGCCAGTCCTTCACCGTTCTGCCGGACCTCAGGAACTTCATTGCGCCAAGCATCGCCGGTCTGCTCAAGACCGTGCACGAAGGCTGGGACGACCTGCAGGACGTCCATCAGCTCATCGAGAACTCCATCCATGACGACCCGCCGTATACGCTCCGGGAAGGAAAGCTGATCAAGAAAGGCCACAGCGCTGAGCTCGACGAGCTCCGTTCCATCAGCTCAGAAGGAAAAGGGTTCATCGCCGGCATCGAGCAGCGCGAGCGGGAGCGGACGGGCATCAGCTCGCTGCGCGTGAGCTACAACCGTGTCTTCGGCTACTACATCGAGGTGACCAAGACGAACCTCGCGAATGTGCCGCCGGACTATATCCGGAAACAGACGCTGGCGAATGCGGAGCGGTACATCACGCCGGAGCTGAAGGAATACGAGGAGAAGGTTCTGGGCGCAGAGGAGAAGATCCTCGACCTTGAACACCGGCTTTTCCATGAGGTCCGTGAGCAGGTCGCGGCACAGACCGTGCGCGTCCAGGACATGGCGCGGCGGCTGGCAACGCTCGACTGCCTCGCCTCGCTCGCCGAGGCAGCTGCAACGAACAGTTACACCCGTCCAGTCATCGACGACGGGGACGTGCTGCGCATCGTCGAGGGACGCCATCCGGTCATCGAACAGCTCACCGAGGAGCGGTTCGTGCCGAACGACGCGCTGCTGGACAGCAGCGACAACCAGCTCCTGATCCTGACGGGACCCAACATGGCGGGCAAGTCCACGTTCATGCGCCAGGTGGCGCTCATCAGCATCATGGCCCAGATGGGCAGCTTCGTTCCGGCAAAGGAGTCCTTGGTCGGCATCGTGGACCGGGTGTTCACGCGCGTCGGCGCGTCGGATTTCATCAGCCGGGGCCAGAGCACCTTCATGGTGGAGATGAACGAGACCGCCAATATCCTGAACAACGCCACGGACCGCAGCCTCATCATCCTGGACGAGATCGGCAGGGGGACTTCCACCTTCGACGGCATCAGCATCGCCTGGGCGGTCGCCGAGTTCATCCACGAGAAGCTCCGGGCGCGGACGCTCTTCGCAACGCACTATCACGAGCTCACGGACCTGGCCCTCACCATGGACCGGGTAAAGAACTTCAACGTGGCCATCAAGGAGTGGAACGACCAGATCATCTTCCTCAGAAGGGTGGTCGAGGGCGGCGCGGACAAGTCCTACGGCATCCAGGTGGCGCGGCTTGCCGGGCTTCCTTCTGCGGTGATCGCACGGGCCCGGGAGGTGCTGGCGAACCTCGAGAAGGCCGAGTTCGACGAGACCGGAGAACCGACGCCTGCGTCAAAAGGCGGGCGCAGGGACAGGGGGAACGGGGGGCCGGGAGAAAGAGCGGACAGGGAGGCAAAGAGACGCGGGGACACGGGTCAGGAGCACCAGCTCGGCCTCTTTGCAAGCCGGGATGCGCTTCTGGCAAAGGAGATCGCCGCCATGGACCTGAACGCCATGACGCCCATCGAGGCCCTGACCAGGCTGGCAGAGCTCAAGAAAAAGGCAGAGGGCCGGGCTTGAGATCAGGGAAAATCGTATTTAAGGCACTGTAAATTTTATAAAAACCCTGTTGACACCCGACCCCTCTTTCTGGTAGTATCACCGTCTACAAAACGCTGAAAGGAGTTGCACAAGCAATGCAGGTCATATTACGTGAAGATGTTGATAATCTGGGCAAGATCGGCGACCTCGTGAAGGTGAAGGACGGCTATGCCCGGAACTTCCTGGTCCCCACGAAGAAGGCCATTGAAGCCACCCCAAAGAACGTCAAGGCCATGGAACACGCCAAGAAGATGGTGTCCGACCGCATCCGGACGCTCAAGAAGACGGCGTCTGCGGACGCGGACCGGATCAAGTCCCTTGCCATCACCATCAAGGCCAAGGTGGGCGAGGAAGGCAAGCTCTTCGGCTCCGTGACGACCATGGACATCGCCGATGCCATGCAGGCGCAGGGCGTTGCCATCGACAAGCGCAAGATCATGCTGGAAGAGCCGATCAAGCGGACCGGCGACTACACCGTGCCGGTGAAGCTCCATACCGACGTGGTGGCGGACCTCAAGGTATCGGTC
>JAAXXJ010000057.1 GCA_013334545.1 Nitrospirota bacterium
GGCCGTTCACCGTGCAGTTCCCAAAAGGGATACGGACTACCGTATCCCTTTTTTTGTCTGCCGGCGCCAAATCTTTTTCCCTTGACAAAAAACCCTGCATACGCTAAATACAATTCACTCTACATGCACCGGTAATCTCGTTGTTTCGGCGGAGGTGGCAGATGAATCCAGACGACATCAAATATCACCGGGAGCACGCATGGGTTCGCGTTGAAGGCAAGAACGCGACAATCGGCATCACCGACATGGCCCAGCAGCAGCTCGGCGATATTGTGTACGTCGACCTGCCCGAGCGGGACACCGAAGTTGACGCTGACTCCGAGCTCTGCGAGATAGAGTCGACCAAGGCCACCTCGCCGGTCATCAGTCCGGTCTCCGGAAGGGTACTCGACGTCAATGAGGATCTCGGCGATTCCCCCGAGATCATCAACGAAGACCCCTACGGCAACGGGTGGATCGTGGTCATCGCCATGAACGACCCCTCCGAGGTGAACGACCTCATGACCAGGGATGAGTACGAGAAGTTCCTGAAAGAGGAAGAAGAACGATAGGATATGCTGACCAGGATCACGATCGTCGGCTCGGGACCCGGCGGATACGTTGCAGCGATCCGGGCTGCACAGCAGGGCGCTCGCGTGACCGTGGTCGAGGAGGCAGAGGTCGGCGGAACCTGTCTCAACTGGGGGTGCATTCCCACCAAGACCCTCATTGCCTCGACAGACGCGCTGATGATGGCACGGCACGCGGCTGACTTCGGTGTCGAGCTGTCCGGTGAGGTCACCTACAACCTCCAGAAGATACGTGAACGCCGTGATAAGGTCGTCAGTACCCAGGTCAAGGGCATCCGGGCCCTCTTCAAGAGCTGGGGAGTCGACCTGATCCCCGGCAGGGGAAGCCTGATCTCCGAGGATGTCGTGCGCGCCGTGCGGAAGGACGGCACGACGCAGGATATCAGGTCCGACCGCATCATCATTGCCACCGGTTCACGCCCCGCAGCGATCCCCGGCCTTCCTTTCGACGGACACACCATTCTGTCAAGCAACGACGCCGTGCTCATGCATGACGTCCCCTCAAGCATCCTGATCGTCGGCGCCGGCGTCATCGGATGCGAGTTTGCCTTCCTGTACCGTTCTCTCGGCTCCAGCGTGACCGTGGTGGAGACGCTTCCGCGCGCGCTCTCTGCCGAGGACGAGGACATCTCCGCCCTTATTGAAAAAGAGATCAAGAAAGCGAAGATCAAGCTGATCACCGGCGCGCGGATCGAAAATTTGAAAGGGACAGCGGAAGGCGTGGCCGCCGTGCTCTCCAACGGCCAGGAGGTCCAGGCCGCAAAGGCCCTCGTGTCCATCGGACGCGCATTGAACACGGAAGGGCTCAGGCTCGAGGACGCTGGACTTGCCGCAGGGAAGCGCGGTGAAATCCCGGTGAACGACCGGATGGAAACGGCTGTGCCCGGGATCTATGCGATCGGAGACGTGACCGGCATCATGATGCTGGCCCATGTTGCCTCACGGCAGGGGATCGTGGCTGCAGAGAACGCCCTGGGAGGCAGCGAGCGCATGGATTACGCGGCAGTGCCCGCCGGGATCTTCACGCGGCCCGAGATCGGCAGTGTAGGTCTGCGTGAGCATCAGGCGCGCGAGAAGGGAACGAAGATCAACATCGGAACATTCCCGTATCGGGCCCTCGGCAAGGCCCACGCCATGGGAGAGATCGCCGGCATCGTAAAGGTCATCGCCGACGCGGGAACGGACAGGGTGCTCGGTGTCCATATCTGCGGCGCGCGCGCCGCGGACCTTGTTCACGAAGGCGCACTCGCCGTCACCATGGGAGCCACAGCAAAACAGCTTGGAGCGATGATCCACGCCCATCCAACCCTCACGGAGGGCATCATGGAGGCTGCTGAAGCAGTGCACGGGAGCGCCATCCATCTTCCTCGAGAGGGAAAATAGCAGAGGGTCCAATCAGTCACAAGAGAACAGACCGGTCAGACGCTCCTGTCCGGCCTTTTTCATTTCCGACGCTCTTTAACTCAAGTGGTGCAGGAGTTGTTACGCCGATGAGCCTTGTGGTGATCGAGAGGGAGTGATTACGCGATACGTAAGGTGAGGTTTATCGGGAGACATGATGGCTCTTCTCGTATATTAATGTTTAATCTTCGATTCCTGCCAGAGCCTTTCCATTTCATCGATGGTCATGTCGTTCAATGACCTGCCCGCCTGTTCTGCGTGCTCCTCGATATAGCGGAAGCGGTGGATGAACTTGCTGATGGTCTTCCTGAGCGCATCCTCAGGGTTCACTCCGAGGAACCGGGATATGTTCACAAGCATGAAGAATACATCGCCCAGTTCCTCTTCGATCTTGCCTGCGTCCTCGGACCTGAGCGATTCCTTGAACTCGGTGATCTCCTCATCGAGCTTCGGCAGGGCCTCGTTCAGGTGCGCCCAGTCGAACCCGATCCGCGCAGCGCGCTCCTGGAGGCGGTGGGCCCGGAGCAGGGAAGGAAGCTCCTTCGGCACGCCCTCGAGGATGGACTTCCGGTCCTCATGGCCCTTTTCCCTCCGCTTGATCTCCTCCCAGTTCGAAAGCACTTCCTTGTCCGTTGAGAGCTTGTCGTCACCGAAGACATGGGGGTGTCGCCTGGTCATCTTCTCGTGGATGGCCGTGATGACATCGTTGATGGTGAACTGGCCTGCTTCCTCGGCGATGCGGGCGTGGAAGATGATCTGGAACAGGAGATCGCCCAGCTCATCGCGTACCTCGGCGGGCGAACCTTCTTCGATCGCATCTACAACCTCGTAGCATTCCTCGACCAGGAACGGCTTGAGGGACTCTGGTGTCTGCTTCCTGTCCCACGGGCAGCCGTCAGGACCTCGCAGGGTTGCCATGAGCTCCACGAGCCGCTGAAAAGGGTTGTTCCGTCCGTTCTGTGCGTTCATCGCCGCATACCTTACACAATGAAGAAGCCCTTTGCAAGCTTTTTTCTTGAAAGCCCGGTATCAATGTGGTAATCTATCAAAAATCGAATAAATTCAACCGATTTGAAGCGAAAGGAGACCACCGTATGCGCGGCAAAGTGCTGACCGTCGTTCTCATGATCTCATCGTTCCTCTTCCTCACTGCCATGGGCGGGAAGGGAGGCGGTTTTGAGCGGGCTCCGCGCGTGGACAAGAACTTCTCCGTGACCATCACCGACGGTGCAGGCAACAAGATCACCGGAGAGAAATTCAGCTGGGAAGGCAGGGTGCACTTTGCCGGATCTCTCGGCATGGCAAGCGTCAACGTGCCCTTTGAAAAGATCAAGGAGATCTCGGTCGGAGAGAAGAAGGAAAAGAAGGTCAAAATCATGGCGAAGCTCAAGGATGGTAGTGAGGCAGCCTTCGATATCGACGCAGATTCCCGCTGCTACGGTGAAGCAACGTTCGGCAGTTTCATGCTGACCATGGATGAGATCAGGGCGATCAGCTTCAAATGATCCTGCGCTCAGGGGCGCAGGGCAAATCCCGGTACGATAACCGTATGCACGTTGACGGAAGCCGCATCTGAAAGAAGATCGCGGCTTTTCATTCTTGAACGGATTGAACAACCAACAAACATCGCTGGGGCAGGTGGACATCAAGTCCTTTCTCGCTGACGAGGAGTCGCTGATCAGGAGCGCACACTTCGACGGCGCGGGCGGTAGCGAGATCGTCCAGCGCAGGACCGCGCTCATCGACAGGGTCTTGAAGGCCCTGTACCATCCCTTGGCCGCTTCCGGACCTCTGCCGGTGCTGCTTGCCGTCGGCGGATATGGCCGGGGTGAGCTCAACCCCCATTCTGACATCGACATCATGTTCCTCTGCCGGGACGAGCGTGAGCGTGAGCAGGCGCCGCGCATGCTCTACGAACTGTGGGACGCCGGTCTCGACATCGGTTATAGCGTCAGGACCGTTCCCGAATGCATCGACCTGTCGCGGAATGACAACAAGATCAGGACCTCCCTCCTCGAATCCCGTCTCCTCGCCGGCGATCCCGGCTATTACGGGTCCTATCTGCAGCGTATGCAGACCGAGGTTTTCTACCGGAAGTCGCAGGCCTATATTTCGGAAAAGATCGCCGAACGGAGCACGACACGGCAGAAATATGGCGGATCGGTCTACCTGCGCGAGCCGAACATCAAGGAGAGCTCGGGCGGACTTCGCGACTTCCACTCGGCGCGCTGGCTGGCCTTCACGCATTTCCGTATCTTCTCGTTCGACGAACTCGTTTCCCGCGGGATCATCAGCGCCGGACAGCTTGCCGTTTTCCTCCGTTCCCGGAACTTCCTCTGGAGGCTCCGTAATGAGGTCCACTATCTAACCGGAAGGAAGAACGACCATTTGACCTATGACCTGCAGGAAGCGGCGGCCCGGGACTTCCGCTACCGCAGCTCGGCGCATTTGATCGCGGTGGAGCGGTTCATGAAATCCTATTTCCTTCACGCCCGGAATATCCAGGAGTTCTCACGGATCGTGATCGAGAACGTGCTCCCCAAGCCGAGGCGGTCATGGTTCGAACGGCCGCAGGCGCTCGGTCCGTTCACACTTGTGGGGAAAACTCTCGTCCCGGCCGATGAAAACGCTCTCCAGGGATCCCCGGAGCTGTTCCTCAACGCCTTTGAGATCTACCAGACGCGCCACGCGATCTTCTCCGACCGTTTGAAGAGACTGATCGCTGCATCGCGCTTCGGAGACGAAGTAAGATCATCGCCGCTGGCATCGCGTACATTCCTGTCCATCCTGAACAATCCGGAAAGGCTGTCCGATACTCTGGAGCTCATGAAGGACTGTAAATTCCTCGGGAGATATTTGCCGGAGTTCAGGGCTATTCAGGCCCTTGCCCGGCGTGACTTCTACCATACCTACACGGTGGACGAACACATCCTGACGGCCATCAGGTCGCTTGAGGATGTCTGGCAGGGCCGGTATCCTGCGCTCTCTACCCTGTATGATGCAATGAAACGACTGGAACGTCGCTGGCTCCTGATGCTGACGGTCCTTCTTCATGACCTCGGCAAGGCATCCCGGACCGATCACGAGCACCGGGGACGGGAGATCGCCGAAGGCATCCTGGGCCGTCTTGGCGTCATCGGCCAGGACCGGGACCGCGTCCTCTTCCTCATCGAGAACCATCTGCTCATGGCGGCGCTTTCCCAGCGCCGCGAGCTGTCCGACCGGAAGGTCATCTCCGAGTTCGCGCGGAAGATCGGCGACATGAACAACCTTACCATGCTGTACCTCCTTACGTATGCGGACCTCTCTGCCGTAAGCCCTGCTGCGTGGACGCCGTGGAAAGCGGCTCTGCTGCAGGACCTTTATCTCAGGACGCTCAAGCATTTCGAACAGGCGGGAATGGTGGAAGATGAGGTCCTGATCCGCCGTGCAGCCGCATCCCGGCGCCTCACGGAAGCGGCGCAGGGGTCATTCTCTGAAGATGAGGTGCGCTGCTTCATCGATGCCATGCCTGTGCATTACCTCATAACCACTTCCCTGACGAAGCAGTTGGAGCATCTCGGGATGGTGCGGCGGCTCGCAGAAGAAAAGCTGGTCATCACGCACCGGCACCGGCCTGACCGGGGCTACACGGAATTGACGGTCTGCGCCTACGACGCATACGGCATGTTCTACCGGACAGCGGGGACCATTGCCTCCCAGAACCTCAACATCCTGCGGGCGCAGGTATATACCGCCCGGAACGGCATCATGATCGATTCTTTCCAGATAACCGATGCCGGGGGGAAGATCACGGAGTACGAAGATGTCTGGAGGACCGTAGCCGCCCTGCTTCGCGAGGTGCTCATGGGCCAGCGCAGGCCTCCGGAGCCGCGTCCATCGTTGTTCTCTCGCGAAACGACCGCAGTCGTCCCGGTCTCCGTCGAGTTCGACAACAAGACTTCGGATACCCTTACCATCATCGACATCTCGGCCCGTGACCGGGTCGGGCTCCTGTACCGTATCGCCAAGACCTTGTACGACCTGAACCTTGATATTGCTTCCGCCAAGATCGTCACCGAGGGCGTCCGGGTCACCGACGCGTTCTATGTCAGCGACCTGTTCCGGGCAAAGATCAGCGCTCCCGAACGGCTCGCAAAGATCAGGGAGGAGCTGATGAAGGCGCTGGAGTAACGGACCCGTCGCTACCCTACGGCACTGTTCATGAAAAGGATCGCGTTTATCATAGCCCTCGCCCTTTTTGTCCTGTTCGCAGGCCTCTGGACCTATGTCCAAAGCAATGCGTTCGCGACCAGGATCCGACCGCTTATCGCTGCTCCGCTCCAGGAGGTGCTGGGGACGGGAGCATCGATAGGATGGGTCAAGGCGAGCCTCCTGCCGTTCTATCTCGAGGTCCGAGACATAACCATTCCATCGCCGGGAAACCGCGAAGCGATCGCTATCCGCAGGGTCCGGTTGTACGTAAATCCCTTTCCGCTTCTCTACGGGACCATTTCCCTGTCATCGGTCGCCGTGCTGGAGCCCCGCATCATGGCAGGACGCTCCCCGGACGGCACTGTCGACCTTGCGGAACTTATCGGGACGATCAGGTCGAACCTGGAGAAACGGAAGAGCACCGGATCGACAACCTATGCCGTGCAGATCCACACGATCACGGTCAGAAACGGTAAGGTCGTCCTGAGCGATGCAGGAACGAAGACTACCGTGACGGTGTCCCGGTTGAACCTGAAGATGAAGATGAATCTTCCCAATGCCTCGTTCAATGTCCGCCTTGCCTCGGGAGACCTTACGATAGCGGCGCCGGCATTCCGCGATATCAAAGGACAGGCACGGGGTATCATCAACTATGACCAAGGCCGCCTTTCTCTTGACAAGTGCGAGCTGGCGTCTGAAGATACCCGTCTTACGGCTGAGGGAACCGTCGGGGTCATGACCGGCGGAGGGCTGGACCTGAAACTTACGGCGCGAATGGGCCAGCGCATCCTCGGCAGGATCACCGACATCTTTGCCGGGAAGAAAAGGACGAAGGGGCCGGTCATCCAGTCCACGACGAGGATATCGGGAACCGTGAAGGACCCGATCATGAGCGGCAGCATCGTTCTTTCTGATATCAGTATCAGGGGGATGCGGCTCCAGGATGCGGAAACTCGTTTCGCCTACCGGAACGGCTACATCACAATCGCTGCAGAGCAGTGGAAACTGTCAAAAGGGTCGCAGCAGATTTCGGTCCAAGAGATATCCCTGGAGGCATCCTACCAGGGAGGGAGGCTGAGGATCGGCCGATCGGACATCCTTGCCGACGACCTGTCCGTGAATGCTACCGGGACCGTGGGGCCCGCAGAGGGATATCAGCTTGCCCTCTCCGCGAGATCAACGGAGCAGGGGAGATCGCTGTCGTTCTTCAGCGGGTTCGAGATCACCGGTGCTGCTGCGGTGCACGGCGCGCTTTCAGGACCGCTGGCTGCACCTCATTTCGACGGGAAGCTGGAAGCGGGGCCGGTGTCCGTCCGGGGCGTCCCGTTCAGAAGAGTCGGGGGCAGCCTGATCTTTGAGGACAGGATTTTATCTCTTGACGATGCCGACATCAGGCACGGAAGCTCGGTATATGCCTTTTACGGCTCGGTGAACTTCCGGGGACCGGAGCCTCTGTTTCAGGCAAAGCTCGATGTGCGGCGGTCCGATGTCGTCAGCATTGTTGCCTTGTTCTACAAACGGATCCCGCTCGATCTCTCCGCAACAGGAGAACTTTCGTTCCACGGAACGAGAAAGGATTTTTCCGGCACAGGCCACCTCGATCTTGATGCCGGTGTGGCATACGGAGAGTCCTTTGACCGTGGTTCTCTCTCGGTGGAGCTCACCAACAATCGGGTTTCCTTCCCCCGCGTCATCCTCGAAAAGAAGACAGGGTCCGTCACCGGGGAAGGATGGATCGGCTTTGACGGGACCTACGAGGCCCACGTGGAGGGCGAAGGTCTTGACCTCGCCGAGGTTGACCACCTGAAAAAGCTGGATTGCTCCGGTGAATTTGTCCTTGACATCCGTTCATCGGGAAGTTTCTCTGCGCCGTCAGTGCAGGCACATGCAGAAACCGGACAGCTGTCCTATCGTCAGACCGCACTGGGGCCGGCACGGGTGGACCTGGAAATCCAGAAAGGGGAGCTGGCGCTCGCGGCAGAGGTCGGAGACGGTATATTTTCGACAAAAGGAGCATGGAAGCTCAAACATCCCTATACCTGGACGACCACGGCTTCCTTGCGGCTGAGCGAGGTGGATCCATCCGCGCTGTTCACCGGCAGCGACTTTCTTGCGAAGGCGCGGGTGATGGTCGAAGGCTCGGTCAAGGCGCGCGGGAATGGCCTCGACCTGGACAGCATCGCAGGAACCGCACAGTTCCAGAAACTGGGATTCACCATCGGCGATCTCCGGTTAGAGAACGACGGAGCGGCGGATATCCGGATCGACGGGGGGCGAGTTGTGGTGCGTTCGCTTACCCTCTCCGGAGCAGGAACGAAAGTGGCGGTGACCGGTGGAACCTATCTCGGAAAAGATCTCGATCTTTCGTTCGCCGGTGATGCCAACCTGTCGCTCCTCCGGGTGTTGTACCGGGAGATCGAACACGGGGATGGCATCGCATCCGTCAAACTGTCGGTCAGCGATGAATGGTCCAATCCTGAGATCGCCGGAGAGCTCACCATCAGGAACGGCCTCATCAAGATCAGGGACATTCCCCAAAAGTTCACTGCTTTGAACGGTACGATCAGCTTTACCCGGGATAAGGTGGCCACGGAAACTTTGAGCGGAGAGGTCGGCGGGGGGACGATAAACGTGTCCGGCAACGCCCAGCTTGACGGCAGCAAGCTTGTCGATTTGTCCACCAAAGCGTCCATTGAGAACGTCACGGTACGCTATCCTCCCGGTCTTACCGCGACCCTCGGCGGCGTGTTGTATTTCGACGGCGACGCATCGACACAGACCCTCTCCGGCGAGATCGCCATCCAGAAGGCGCGGTACGAAAAACGCATTGAGTGGAAAAGCATGCTCGTGGACTTCAGCAAGGGGTTCGGGCAGAAAAGGAAGGCGGACATCGGATGGATCGGGGAGACGCAGCTGAACGTCCGTTTCACGGGAAAAGAGAGCATCCTATTTGAAAGCAACCTTGCCAAGATCCCGCTGGACGTCGACATGCTGTTCCGGGGGACGGTGAACCAGCCGCAGGTCCTGGGGCGGATCGAGGCGCGGAAAGGGGAGGTGTACTTCCGGAAGAACGTGTTCAGGATCCTGCACGCATCAGCGGACTTCACTGATCCGAAAAGGATCAATCCCATGCTCGACATCCAGGGGGAAACCCGGGTGCGGGAGTACCAGATACAGCTAGGCGTGTCAGGGACCGCCGACCGGGCCATAGTGACCTATGCATCCGATCCGCCGCTCTCGGACGCCAACATCCTGAACATCCTGGCGGTCGGCAAGACCAGCGAAGAACTCAAGGGAAAGGAATTGAACGTCGGTGTGGGCGAAGCGACATCCTTTGCCACGGGCAAGTTCCAGGACATCATCGAAAGCCATGCTCGAACCCTAACGGGCCTGGACCGTTTCCAGGTTGATCCATACATCAGCAAGACCGACACCGCAGTGCCGAGGATTACGGTCGGGAAAGAATTGGTACAGGAAAAGGTGTTCCTGACCTATTCGTCCAATGTCGGAGCGACGACACCGGAGCAGGTTTTCCGAATCGAGTATATCCTGAACAGGAACATGTCCCTTGTGGGTGATCGGAACGAGGTGGGAAACCTTGGTGCAGATGTGAAGTTCCGATTCGAGTTCCGGTGAAGGCAGAAAAGGAAGGTGGGAACGCACAAGAAGGCGGCGTTGGAGCCGGCTGACCTGCTCACGTCTTAATTTCTCATTTTATGCCTTCTCACCTTCGTTCCTACCGATCAGTGCGCTTCATCCCAGTTCTTCCCGGCACCGATATCAACCCTGATCGGCACGGAAAGCTCCAGAACGCCTTCCATCTCTTTTTTGACCAGATCCTTCATCATGCTGACCTCATGATCCGGAACTTCGAAGATCAGTTCATCGTGGACCTGCAAGATCATCCGGGAGCCTGATCGTTGTTCCACAAGGAGGTCATGGATCTTGATCATCGCCAGCTTGATGAGGTCCGCTGCTGTCCCCTGGATGGGGGTGTTCACGGCCATGCGCTCTCCGAAGTTCCGGACGGGAGCCGCCGAAGAGGCGAGCTCGGGGATGAACCGCTTCCGTCCCAGGAGAGTGGTGACGAATCCCGTGCTCTTTGCCTGAGCTATGGTCGCTTCAATGAACGCGTGGACCTTTGGATAACGGGTGAAGTAGCTCTCGATGTATCGTTTTGCCTCTGCGTTCGATACGCCGATGTCCTGTGCCAGGCCGAACGCCGAGATGCCATAAATGATGCCGAAGTTCACGGCCTTCGCCTTGCGGCGCATCTCCGGAGAGATCTCTTCCTGCGGAAGACCGAAGATCTCCGATGCCGTGCGGGTATGGATGTCCCGGTCTTCCACGAATGTCTGGATCAGCCCCTCGTCGCCGCTCATATGCGCCAGTACGCGGAGCTCGATCTGGGAATAGTCGGCAGATACGAGGCTGTGACCCTGTTCAGCGATGAAGGCCTTTCTGATCTCACGGCCCACCTCGGTGCGGATGGGGATGTTCTGAAGGTTCGGTTCGCTCGAGGACAGACGTCCCGTGGCAGTGACAGTCTGGTTCAGCGATGTATGGAGCCTGCCCGTCCGGGGATTGATCATGGCGGGAAGGGCATCGACGTAGGTCGACTTGAGCTTTGACAGGGTCCGGTATTTCAGGATCTCAGCGGGCAGGGGATGGATGTGCGCCAGTTCTTCCAGGACGTCCACGTCCGTTGAAAAGCCGGTTTTTGTCTTTTTGATCGGGGTGAGGCCGAGCTTCACGAACAGGATGTCAGCGAGTTGTTTCGGCGAATTGATATTGAACTCTACCCCGGCGAGGCCGTAAATATCATTGACGATCTTGGCAGTATCCTGCTCGAGCTTGCCCGACATGATCTTCAGGAGCCCGGCATCGATCTTGACGCCTGCGTATTCCATGTCCACCAGGACCCGCAAGAGATTCATCTCCACATCGCGGAACAGGCTGTCGAGGCCCTGTTCGCGCAGCTTCGGCTCCAGGAGCATTTTCAGCCTGAGCGTGATATCGGCGTCCTCGCCGGAATAGCGCATCGCCGTCGTGATGTCCACTTCGCTGAACCCGATCTGCTTTTTTCCGGTCCCGGTGACCTCGGCATAGGTCATGGTCCGATAATTGAGATATTCGAGGGCAAGGGCATCGAGGCTGTGGGAGGCCTTTGAGGGGTTCAGCAGGTAGGAAGCGATCATGGTATCGAAGGAGATACCGCGCACCTCGATGCCTGCATGACGGAGCACGAGGACATCGTACTTGAGGTTCTGGCCGATTTTCCGCACCTGCGGGTCCTCCAGGAGCATCTTGAGTTTTGCGAGCGTTTGCTTGCGCGGAAGCTGTTGTGGAACGCCTGGGTAGGTGTGCCCCACAGGCAGGTAGTAGGCGGTGTAGGGCTCGACGGAGAACGACAGGCCCACCAGTTCGGCCTGCATAGGATCCAAGGCGGTGGTCTCGGTGTCCAGGGAGAGTTCCGGGGACCGGGAAAGTGTGGCCAGCATGTCATCGAGCTCATCGGCGGTTACAACGGTCCGATAATGCGCGTCCTTTTCCGGCCCGGTGGTGACATATTTCAGGAGCGATGTCAGCTCAAGCTCCCGGAGGATGGCAAGAAGGGCGGGATTGTCCGGCTCTTTGACGACAAGCTGTTCGATATCGAAGTCAAGCGGTACGTCAGTATGAAGGACTGCCAGCTCGCGGCTAAGCCGCGCAAGTTCCCCATTCTCCAGAAGCGACTGCTTCAGCTTCGGCTTGGTGATCATGGGGGCATTCGCGAGGACGTTCTCGATGGTCCCATGCTCTTTGATTAGGGCCTGAGCCGTTTTCTCACCGATGCCCGGTACGCCGGGGATATTGTCCGATGCGTCGCCCATAAGACCCATGATCTCGACGACACGTTCCGGTGGCACACCAAAGCGCTCCTCCACCTCGGCGGGCCCATAGGTCTTTTCCTTAAGGGAGTCGTACACCGAGATACCGGGTCCTACAAGCTGGAGGATGTCCTTATCCCCCGTTACAATGACCACGTCCATCCCGGCCCCCGTTGCTCTATGGGCCAGCGTGGCGATCACGTCATCGGCTTCCTGGCCGTTCTGGACGAACACCGGAATGCGGAACGCCTGAACCAGTTTATGGATGTACGGTATCTGAGGGATAAGGTCTTTCGGCATCGGCGGCCGGTGGGCCTTGTACTCCTTAAACTCAATGTTCCGGCGAGTAGGACCTTTTGGGTCGAACGCTATAGCAAGGCGGTCCGGTGCCTTTTCTTTGATGACCTTCATCAGCATGTTCGCAAAACCAAAGACAGCGTTCGTAGGAAAGCCGGATGATGTTGAAAGGTTCCTGATCGCATAAAAGGCCCGGTAGATATACGAGTTCCCGTCAATAATGAACAGTCGCAACTTCTTCTCTGTATTCGTCATGTCAGCAGTATATATCAGGCGTCTACGAAAAACAACCGCGCTAAGTGCGATATTGCGGCTATTGCTTTCAATTATCTTCCTCCGCATTACATTGTTAAGACCGATGTCGGCAAGGAGTATGATTCACCTTGGGTCATGGTCGAAACGGCCGTTACCGAGGCAATAGACCGTATCATGGAGCGTCCGAACCATCGACGGCGGAAACCTCAGATTAAACCAATATAACCTTGGGAAACACCTTGAACTTCACGTCCGCAGCAATAGGTATCCTGATCATGATCCACGCACTTGTCCTGAAACTGGCCATTCTGGCGATGGGTGCAACTACTTCCTCTGAAAATCTGTCCACCGTGACCTGAGTCTTGCCGCTGCCGCCGAAGCAAAATGTGTCCAGCGCCTCACGCTGTTATTTCTCCTCAAAACCTGTGTATTATGAAAAGATACTTTTCAGAGGATCTGGGGTTCATAGTCGGAGAAGATACGGCAGATTGCATCCTTTCTCCTTATGGAGTGATCACAGATGGCGAGGGAAAGCGTATGGCGCTGATCGGGGCGCCGGCCGCGTACAGTTTTTTACGACAGCCGGAATGAACCTGCATACGCACCATTACATTCTCTCGATACCATCGGCGTCAGACAAGTACGCATATCGGTTCGCGAATTGCACGCACGTGTGCCTCATGGCTATGGGAAAAATCAGTGATCGTGCTGCAGAACGAGGGCGCTCCGTACGAGGCAGGAGCCACCGACCGAGGAAAGATCACCAATGCACCGTTGGCGGCGGGCACTTATAAAACCCTAAAAAAAACAGCGCTGATGCACAATCGTCTCGAGTAGTCCTCAGTAGGCTGACTTTATAGTAGGTCAATTGATGAACGGCCGGTCTTTCATGGACCGCCTTTCTTTTTTTCCTGGTGAAAAGTATCCCTTGACAGCTCAAGAGGGAATGTTGTATAACCTACCGTCTTTTCCGCATTAGCAGCAACTTCATCTGCCGGCGTAGCTCAGTGGTAGAGCAGCTGATTCGTAATCAGC
>JAAXXJ010000058.1 GCA_013334545.1 Nitrospirota bacterium
CCCCATGTACCGGCCAAGGTCGACCTGCGGTACCGTTTCGAGCGGAGCCTGCGGCGGGCCCGCGGTGGCACAGGCGCAGGCGAGCATGACGAGGGTGGTGAGCACGGTCTTTTCCATATGCTGACCTCCGAAGTGGCGGAGAACAGGAGCGATGCCGCCACTTTATGCGGCATGCAACCAGACAGAAGGCCGGGACTGATTCGGCCCCAGCCTTCTGCTTATTCAGTAGTTCGCGGCGTTCAGATCGCCGACTTGCTCATCTTGATCTTGCCATGCTCGATACGGTCATGGCACCACAGGCAGTCCACCTGTTTCTTGCCCACGTGCCTCTCGTGGAGGAGCTTCACGTCGCCGATCCTGTCGGAGCGGTCCACATGGCAGAAGAAGCACTTGTCCTTCGGCGTCATGCCGTCGCCCCGGGTGATCTGGGCATGGCACTGGCCGCACTTCTTGCCGGCCTTGAGCGCTGCCGCGTGGGAGAAGGTCCTGCCGTCCACTTTGATCGCCTCGTTGGGCGCGGCGTGGCACGACGGACAGCCGGTCACGGCTTCGCCGGGCTTCGCCCCCTTGAAGTGGCAGAGGTAGCAGACGTTCTTCGAGACCTTCACGTGCTCGCCTTGCACGATGTCGGAGTGGCAGCTCCGGCAGTGGAGCTTGATGCCCCGCTTCATGTCCGAGAAATGGGGTTTATGGTCGAAGTTGATGTTCCACTTGGTGAAGAGCACCTTGGACTCCACGAGCCGCCTGTCATGGCAGCCCGACTGCAGGCAGTTCGCATCGGGTACGTTGGACAGGGGCCGCGGGTTGAACGAGCCGGCCAGGAAGAGGAACTGGGACGCTACAGCCTTCTCCATTGAATACACATGGCATTTCAGGCAGGGAACGTTCTTGTGCGTTGAGGTCTTCCATTTTTCATAGAACGGCGCGATATAATGGCATGCCTTGCAATTCTCCGGGTTGGGGAACACGACATATTTTGCCAAAGCATAGAAGCCGAACGACAGCGTCACAAAGATCACCGCAATAAGGACCATGTTCTTCTTCATAGACCCCTCCTTCCTCCACAGACAGCATGTTCTTCACAGCCGAATGATAACACTATAGCATCTTTCCTGAGCCCATGCCGGGCATTTTCCCGGCAGGGCAGGTCGCATCCCATGACGCAGGGGGCGGGGCTTTCTCATCGGCTCCTGCGATCAAGCGGCGATTGCACGCGCTGTCCTTCGGGACGTCCGTCGCATTGTTGCCGTCCGACCGCAGTGCAGCCGGAGTGGAGAAGCACGAACGTTCCACCCACGGTCGAGCGATGATCCTCAGAGACTATAACCGTTCCAAATTATCTGGTATACTCAGAGCAAGAAAAACCGCCCGTCCCTCCTCCCTGTGCGGAAGGGGGACGATGGGACCACCGAATATCGAGAGGCCAGCAACCATGAGCGATAAGGACAGGACCAAGAACGACCTTCAGAAAGAACTGAAGCGCCTGCACAAGCGGATCTTGGAGCTTGAGTCCCGGGGTGCGGGTGACCGGTGCAGCGAGGAACTGGAGATCAGGGAACAGGCGATCCGTTCCTCGATCAACGGCATCGCCCTGTCGGACATCAACGGAATGCTCACCTTCGTGAATCCCTCCTTCCTGGCGATGTGGGGGTACGAGGACGCCAGCGAGGTTCTTGGCCGCCCCGCCGCATCTTTCTGGGAATCGGGGGAGCAGGCGGAGCGGATCATTCAGGCGCTCGGCGAACGCGGGGGATGGATCGGCGAAATGACGGCAAAGAGGAAGAACGGCGACCGATTCCCCGTGCAGCTGTCCGCGACCATGATCAGGGGCAGGACGGGGACTCCCCTCGGCATGATGGGCTCGTTCCTCGATATCACCGAACGCAAGCGAGCGGAGGAACGGCTCGGCCATATCACTCGGCTCTACGCGCTGCTCAGCCAGATCAACCAGGCCATCGTCAGGACCCGGGACCGTGATGAACTGTTCCGGGCCGTCTGCCAGGTGGCGGTGGAGTTCGGCGGCTTCAAGATGGCCTGGACCGGCCTGGTCGATGAGGCGACCGGCATTGTCCGGCCGGTGGCGCATGCGGGACAGGAAGCGGGCTATCTCGAGATGCTTGCGATCCGCACCGGCGACCGGCCCGAGGGAAAAGGGCCCACCGGCTCAGCGCTGCGGGAAGGGACGCTGGTCATTTGTGACGATATTGCGACGGACCCCCGGATGCTGCCGTGGCGGGACGAGGCCCTCAAGCGCGGATACCGTTCATCGGCGGCCGTTCCCTTCAGCAGGGAGGGCCGTTCCGTCGGGACCCTGAACCTCTATGCAACGGAGCCCGGCTTTTTCACCGATGATGAGCGGAAGCTGCTGGAGGAGATCGGGGTCGACATCTCCTTTGCCCTCGACAACCTGGAGAGCGAGCAAGAACGGAAACGGGTGGAGGATGCGCTGCTCGAGAGCAGGGAACGGTATCGGAGCTTCTTTGAAAATGCGGCGGTCGCCGTGGCCCTTGTGGACCAGGATGGCCGCGTGGTGGAGGCGAATGACGCGGACTGCCGGTTCCTCGGCTACCCCCGTTCCGAACTGATCGGCATGCACTTCACGCAGTTTACCCATCCCCAGGACCTGGATGTTGACGTCAATCTCTACCGGTCGCTGATGAACGGCGAACGGCAGGGGTACGAGATCGAAAAACGATACATACGCAAGGACGGTGAAGTGGTTTGGGGGCGGGTCTCCGTATCGTTGATCCATGATAGTCAAGGCTCGCCCCTCTACACCTCGGTGGTGTGCTCCGACATTACTGATCGCAAGCGGACCGAGGCTTCGCTGCGGGAAAGCGAGGAGCGCCTGAACTACATGATGTCCAACTCCCCCGCGGTCATCTACACGTGCAGGCCGTCGGGCGACTTCGGCGCGACCTTCGTTAGCGAGAATGTCGTGCATCAGCTGGGATATGAAGCTTCTGCGTTCATCGCCGATCCGGGCTTCTGGACAGCCCAAATCCATCCCGAGGACAAGCAACGGATATTTGACGGGCTCGCCGCCCTGTTTGCAGAGGGCTCGCATGCCCACGAATACCGGTTCCGGCACCGGGACGGGACCTGGCGGTGGATGCATGATAAGCTGAAACTGGTCCGCGACTCGGCCGGCGAGCCCGTGGAGATCCTCGGTTCGTGGGTCGATATCACCGACCGGAAGCTGACAGAAGAGGCGCTCAGGAAGAGCGAGGAGAAATACCGCACGTTCTTTGACTCGGCAACGGACGCCGCCATCATTCTGGACCTCGACGGCACTATCATCGACGTCAACCGGACCGCCTATACCCGGCTCGGATACACGAAGCAGGAAATGCTGTCCATGAATGTCAGCCGCCTCGATCCGCCGGAGTTCGCCGCCAGGGTCCCTGAACGGCTCGCCCAGATTTCCCGTTCCGGCGTTGCGGTCTTCGAATCCGCCCATCTCAGGAAGGACGGTTCCGTGATGCCGGTCGAGATCAATTCCCGGCTACTGGAATATGAAGGGCGGCAGGTGTATTTCAGCATAGTCAGGGACATCACCGACCGCAAGCGGGCCGAGGAGGCCCTCCGGGAGAGCGAAGAGCGGTTCCGGACGCTGCTTGCCCGCGTCGATTCCGTGGCCGTGCAGGGCTTCGGCCCTGACGGGGTCATTCACTACTGGAACAAGGCGTCTGAGCGGCTGTATGGATACACCGCAGAAGAGGCGCAGGGACGCACCATCCTCGATCTCACTGTCCCTCCGGAAACGCGCGAGCTCGTGGTGAGCTCCTTCGCGCAGATGGCGGAAAGCGGAACTCCGCTCCCCTCATCAGAAGCGTCGCTCTTGCGAAAGGACGGAGGGCGCGTGACGGTGTACGCGAATTATGCCGTGGTGAGCATGCCCGGACGCGCCCCCGAACTGTACTGCATCGACATCGATATCACCGACCGCAAGCGGGCCGAGCAGGAGCGCCTGGAACTGGAGCGGCGGCTGCTCCACGCCCAGAAGCTCGAAAGCCTCGGGATCCTGGCCGGCGGCATCGCCCATGACTTCAACAATCTGCTGATGGCGGTCCTGGGCAACCTCGACCTGGCGCTCCGGAAGGTCTCCCCGGTCTCCCCGGCCCGCGCGAACATCGAGCAATCCGCGCAGGCCGCGCGCCGCGCCACGGACCTGACGCGCCAGATGCTTGCCTATTCAGGCAAGGGCAGGTTCATCGTCAAGGCCATGGACCTGAGCGAACTGGTGGAGGAGAACGCCCATCTGTTCCGGTCGAGCGTGGCCAGGACCGCGACACTGGACGTCCGCCTCGGCCGCTCCCTGCCCCCCATCGAGGCCGATGCCGGTCAGGTGCAGCAGGTGATCATGAACCTCATCACCAACGCGTCGGAAGCCATCGGCGAAGCGTCCGGCAGGATCACCATCACGACCGGGATTCAGGAATGCGACGCGCAGTGCCTGAAACAAAGCCGGATCGAGGACGTGCCGCCTGCCGGCAGGTTCGTCTACCTCGAGGTGTCCGATACGGGATGCGGGATGGACGAGCAGACGCAGCAGCGGCTCTTCGACCCCTTCTTCACGACCAAGTCCCCAGGCCGCGGCCTCGGGATGTCGGCGATCCTGGGCATCGTACGCGGACACGGGGGCGCCATCTTTGTCGAGAGCAGCCCGGGCAGGGGGACCTCGATACGGATCCTTTTCCCGGCGCTCGAAGGAGCTCGGACGGAGAGCGCTGCAGCGGTAGGGGCTCGCGCCGCGGAGGCCGGGGCGCCCGCGATGAGCGGGACCGTCCTCGTGGTGGATGACGAGGAGATCGTGCGCATGGTCTGCAAGGAGATGGTGGAATCCATGGGCCTGCAGGTGCTGACCGCCGAGGACGGCAGGGATGCCGTGGACCTCTTCACCCGGCATGCCGACAGCATCAGCCATGTCATCCTTGATCTTTCGATGCCGAACATGGACGGCATGGCCGCGTTCACGGAACTGGTCCGCATCAAGCCGGGCGTCAAGGTCATTCTTTCCAGCGGGTATGACGAGCAGGACTCCCTGCAGCGATTGTCGGGCCCGGGACCTGCGGGATTCATCCAGAAGCCCTATTCCCTGCAGAACCTGCGCGACTCCCTTGAGAAGGCCGGAATGGCCGGCGAATGACCAGACGGAACGGCACGGCGAGCGCATCAAGGACCTTCGGGATCGCGCTTCGGGAGCGGCCCTGCTTCGGGCGCCGGGAGACTAGAGCGTGTCATCGCTCAGTCGTTGTTCCTCTTCGCATTCTGTGCCTTGAACGATCGGGCACGAAGCAGGTGTCGGGCCTAGGATTCCAAAAAGAGCGGGGAGACGATACCGATCATGGAGGGCGCCATGAAAGCCGCTGTCTTCAACCGCTACGGCGGAAACGATGTTGTCGAGCTGAAAGATATGCCGGTGCCGGTCCCCGGCCCGGCCGAGGTGGTTGTCAAGGTCCATGCCGCGAGCGTGAACCCGGTGGACTGGAAGGTGCGCTACGGACAGGCGAGGATCCTTACGGGATCGAAATTCCCAAAGGTGCTTGGCTGCGAGTGCGCGGGCGAGGTCTCTGAAACCGGGATCGGGGCGACGAAGTTCCGAAAAGGTGACCGTATTGTCATGTACACAAGCGTCAAGAGGCTCGGCGCATTCGCCGAGTATGCCTGCACGACTGAAGCGACGGTCTATCCCATCCCGGAGGGCGTGACCTACGAGCAGGCAGCCTGCCTCCCCATCGCCGGACTCACCGCACTCCAGTCGCTCCGGAATCACGGGAAGATCGCCGCGGGCAAGAAGGTGCTGATCAACGGGGCCTCTGGCGGTGTCGGCCATTTCGCGGTCCAGATAGCGAAGGTCTTCGGGGCGGAGGTGACCGGCGTCTGCAGCAGCAGGAATGCCGATTTTGTGAAGGGCCTCGGCGCCGACAGGGTCATCGACTACGGGTACGAGGATTTCACCAGGGGCGGCGAAAGATATGATCTTATCTTCGACGCGGTATCTCGATCGTCCTTTTGGTACAGCAGGCGTGTCCTCGCTCCGCGCGGCGTCTATGTAAGCACCCTGCCGAATGCCACCATCGTCGCCCAGATCGTTACGACCCTCCTTCCCGGACGGAAGGCCCGCCAAATGTGGGTCAAACCGAATGCCCGCGATATGGAATGGATGATGGACCAGATCAAAGGAGGCAAGGTCAAAGTCGTCATCGACCATGCCTATCCGCTGGACCGGATCACGGATGCCCTTGCAGCGAGCGAGGCGGGCAGGACGAGGGGAAAGATCGTGGTGACCATCGCCTGAAGCGGTGCGTGGCGAGCGGTGCCGTTCATTTATTCTTGTCATTCCTGTGGGGATCACGGGCAGCAGCGGAAAGAAAGGGGCCGACGCCTATCGGCAGGAGCTGGTGAAGCTCCTCTTGCCCAAGTTGCCGGTCTTTGCGGTTATGGTTTGTAGTACATCAGCTGACGGCTGAAGGCCTCTACGTCCCGAGCGAGCTTTTTTTGCTCCTCTTCTGTCATAAGCTCGAAGGATTCGGCGAAACGGACGTTCTCCTCGAGCTGTGTGACATTGTCGCAGCCGATGACGATGTTCGTGACCGGCTGGGAGAGGGCGAAGCGGAAGAAGGGCTCCATGCCGGTGTACCCGGGGAGCTTCGAAGCGAACCCCCGGAAATAGACCTTCATGCCGATGATGCCCATGTCCTTTTCCCGTGCAAGGGGAAGGACTTCATGAATAAAGCTCTTATACGCCGGTTCAGCGGCATTGACCGGCATCAGCACGGTATCGAAGTCGAAGCGCTCGATGCATTTCCTGAGTAGGGAAGGATCGTGGTGCCCGGTGACGCCGATGAACCGCGTCTTGCCCAGTTGTTTCGCCTCGGAGAAGGCCTCGATCGCTCCACGCGGCCCGAAGATCTCCGCAAGCTCCTCTTCCTCCCGAACGTCGTGCACCTGCCACAGATCGAGATGGTCGGTCTGCATGTTCGCGAGCGTCTCGTGCAGATGGGCCAGCGCCCCCTTCCTGTCCCGGGCGTGGGACTTGCTCGTGAGGAAGATGTCCCTTCGCCGCTCCTTGAGCGCTTTTCCGTAATAGGATTCGCTTCCCGAGTACGCCCGCGCCGACTCGCAGTACGAGATGCCCAGGTCCAAGGCCCGGTTGATGAGCGCATAGGCCTCCCGGTCACGACCGAAGGATCTGAGCACCCCCTCGCCGCCGAGGCCCAGGATGGTCACTTCCCGGCCTGTCCTGCCGAGCACGCGCTTTGGGATGGTCATGACCGGATTATAGCATAGCTCTTCCCTTTCTTCCCTTTACATTCCCCCCGCGCTATGCTAAAAAATCGGCATGAAGCGCATTAAACTGCTTCCGGCAGGCATGCTCCTCTTCATTGCCTGTTCCCTATCCCTGGCCGCCCCTGCCGTCGAGCTTGACGGCCTGCCCGTCACCGGGATCATCCTGAGGGACGACCTCGGCCAACCGCTGCCCGACCATGACAATCTGCTGACGCTGATCGAGGTAAAGCCGGGCGATTCGTTCTCGCGGCAGATCGTCCGGAAAGGGATCGGCTATCTTTACCTTACGGGAAAGTTCCGCGACATCCGGGTGGAGGCTTTCCCCGATCAGGCAGGGCTGCGGCTCGAATACACGCTCGTCCCCATCATCATCGTGGAAAGGATCGTGCTTCGGGGGAACCATTCCCTGCCGGACCGCGTCATCCGCGATGCGGTGCGCGGGGTCGAGGGAAAGGAGCTGCGGGAGGAGAACTTTTCGGACATCGTCGCAGAGATCCAGGCGCGGTACCAGGCCGAGGGCTTCTACAACGCGCGGGTCACGTTCCGCCGTGAGCCCGCTGCTGACCCCCACCGGGTGGTCCTGTTCCTGTACATCACCGAACCCAAGCAGACGATCATCGAGAAGATCGCTTTCAAGGGCACCAAGGTGTTCACCGATCAGGAGCTGCTGAGTTCCATGCAAAACAGGCCGGGCAGGCCCCTGCTCACGAACGTATTGCTCGAGGACGACCGGGAGGCCCTCCGGCGAAAATACACCGAAGCAGGGTATCCCGCCGCCGTGGCCGGGCCGGTGAGCATGAGCTTCCGGAATGAGCGGGCTTTCCTGGAGATCACGGCGGACGAAGGGCCGAAGGTCACCCTGTCGTTCTCGGGGACCGGTGCCTTCTGTGCAGAAAACTTCCCGGACCTGTTCGACCACGGACCGGACAACGACCAGCCCTTCACGGTGCTGCAGGAGGAGTGCGCGGCATACTTCCGCGACCTGCTCCTGATCGGGACCGAACACGATGTGTCGGACACGGTGATCGAGAGCAGTGCGGAGAAGATCAGGAAGGTGTACCGGGACGAGGGCTATATGGATGTGAAGGTCGAGGTGAGGAAAACCGAAGCGTCCGGGAGCCTGGACATCGCCTTCATGATCCAGGAAGGGCAGAAGGTTGCCGTGGACAAGATCAGCGTCGTGGGGAACGTGTTCTTTACGACGAAGCAGATCAAGGACATGATGGCCACGCGGGAATCGGGGTGGTTCCGGTCCCGGCCGTACCGGGAGGATATCCTGGATAAGGACGTTGACCTCATCACCGATCAGTATGTCGCCGCGGGGTTCCTGTCGGCGGAGGTCGGGAAAACGGCGACCCGGACGGCCGGCAGCAGCAGGGTGCAGATCACGCTGAAGATCACCGAGGGCCGGCAGACCCTGACCGGGAACATCTCATTCGAGGGGAACGCGGGACTGGGCACTGAAGAGCTGGCAAAGGTGCTCCAGAATCGATCAGCTGCGCCTTTCAATGAACGGCTCCTGGAAGAGGACCGGTATCGCATCCTTTCCCTCTATTCCGCCCGGGGATACCTCTACGCGAGCGTCGAGGCAGAGAAGAAATCTGCCTTCGAGGGCGAGCCCGCGGGCAAGGACGGGAAGGGCCGGACCGCAGACAACACCCCTGAGGTGATGAACATCAAGTACCGCATCACCGAGGAGCAGCGGGTCTCCATCGGCAAGGTCATCCTCCGGGGGAACGTGGCGACCCGGGACTCGGTGATCCTGCGCGAGCTCGAGCCCCGGACCGGCGAGCCCTACAACTATGAGGCGATGCTGAAGAGCCAGCAGCGGGTCTACCGCTACGGCTACTTCAGCCTGGCAAAGTTCGAGCCGGTCCACCCCAACGAAAAGGAGTCTGTCAAGGACATGCTCTTCACGGTGGAGGAGCGGCCCGCAGGCGCCGTGGAGTTCGGGATCGGGTACGGCACCCTGGACCGGCTGCGGGGGTTCGTGGAGGTTTCCCACCGGAACATCCTGGGCACGGCGCGCTACGCGAGAGTACGCTTCGAGGCAAGCGATATCCTGGAGCGCGCGGCATTCACGCTCCAGGAGCCGTGGTACCTTGGCTATCGGAACCTGGAAAGCAAGTTCCTGCTGGCGTGGTCCGATGCGAAGCAGATCAACGAGCAGACGCGCGAGATCTATTACCAGACCCGGAAGACGACCACCTCCTACGGCGTTGAGAAAACCTACGACGCGCTCAAGACCTCGCTCACCTACCAGTACGAGATCGTGACCAACTACAATGTGCAGCAAGCCGCGGAACTGACACCCGAGGACAGCGGGCATGTGCTCATCAGCAGTCTGATCCCGGCCGTCGTCTGGGACCTCCGCGACAACCCGTTCAATCCCACGCGCGGGAGCGTCCACGGCGCGAATCTCAAGGAAGCCATGGATCTCCTGGGGTCCAGAGCCGCCTTTTCGAAAGTTACGGTGCAAACAAGCTGGTTCTTTCCGGTCGCAGAACGCAAGATTCTTGCCCTCTCGGCGCGCGCGGGAATGGCCTGGCCGCATAAGGACACGGAAGAGGTCCCCATCAACGAGCGGTTCTACCTGGGCGGCGGCAATACCGTGCGGGGGTATATCCAGGACTCGATCGGGCCCCCCTCGGACGTGGCGGCCACGTCCAGCAAGGTACCGACGGGCGGCGACGGGATGGTCCAGATGAATGCCGAGATGCGTCTGAACACCGCCGAGAGCGGCGGGCTGGTGTTCTTTACCGACGCGGGGAACGTCTGGGTACAGCAGGCCATCCACCTCAATGACCTCCGGGCGTCCTACGGAATGGGGATTCGCTATAACACCCCGGTCGGGCCCCTCCGGGTGGACTATGGCCAGAAGATCCACCGCCGGCCCGGCGAGAGCCCGGGCCAGCTCCATTTCAGCATAGGCCACGCATTCTAACAGGTCACGGAAAAAAGCATTTTTACAGTCGTTGCGAGCGGGTCCCTCGCCGTCATTGCGAGCTGCGCCAAGCAATCTTGCATTTCAGGCCCGGGATAAACTCCGCAATCCCGCGGTTGACCATATCGGGTCCTGAGATCGCTCGGTCGTTCACATCGCTCCTCGCAATGACCATTCGGGACCGTAACAGCAAACGGTTAAGGGCCGGGGGCGGCACTGCTGCTGGACGAAGCCGTTCCGGGATGGTATTATGCCGGTACGAACCTTGTCCGCGCCTGCGTGGCGGAACTTTCGACAGAACCATGCATATCCATAGAAGACTCATTATCCTGGTCGGCCTGGGGATGCTCCTCATCATGACCATCACCGTGCTCTCGGTTGAGAACATCACCGGCGAGTTCTCCCAGACCGTTCGGAGCGTGGGGACGATATCTCTCGAGGTCCGCAAGGTCTGGAACATCGAGCAGAAGCTCGGCGACGCGACCCGGATGGTCCGCGAGTACGTCAGGACCGGCGATGAGCATTACCGGCGCAACTATCGGGTCTTCCACGATGCCGCGGAGCAGATGCTGAAGGAGATGAACGCCCTGAAACTGGACAAGCGCGAGGTGAAGGTCCTTGGGGCGCTCATGAACGATTTCAACACCATCGAGGACAAGGTCGAAAGGATATTCGTCCTTGACCTTGCGCATGTTGGGTCCCGAACCGAGGCCAACACGCTCCTGAACGACCTGGACAACCTGGCCGCATGGATGCAGCACGACATCGAGCGCTACAAGGAGGAGAACGCCCTCCGCCTGGACTCGGTGGCAAAGGACATCGAGGGAACCAAGCTCAGGATCAATATCCTCTTCGGCATCATCCTCGTCACCATGGTGGGGTTCCTTCTGGCTTTCGGTTTGTATCTCTACCGGAAGCTTTCCCTTCCGCTGGTCCAGCTGTGGCAGGGGGCGGAGGAGATAAGCCGCGGAAACCTCGACTACCAGATGCAGGTGCGAGGCGAGACCGACATCGCCATGCTGGCGGAGCGGTTCAACGAGATGGCCCAGAAGCTCAAGGCATCCTACGCCGGCCTCGAGCAGAGACTGATGGAGCGAACGCAGCAAGTGGCCGCGATGAACTCGGTCGCGCTCACCCTGGGCAGGACCGGCACCCTCAAGGAGGTACTCCAAGAGTCCTTGAAGACGGTCCTGAAAAGCTATGCGGACATGGAACCTCGCGGCGGCATCTTCCTGTGCGATCCCGACGGTGAGACCCTCCGGCTCACCGCGCACCTGGGCCTTACTCCGGAGTTCGCCGCCCGCGAGGAGAGGATCAAGATGGGCGAATGCCTCTGCGGGGTGGTCGCCCAGACCGGCGAGATGATCTATGCCGACAAGGGCTGCGGCGACCCGCGCCACACGCGGGGCGATTCGCACTTGGGCGGCTCACACATCGTTATCCCCATCAAATCGCGGGGGATCGTCCTTGGCGTCATCTTTCTCTATCCGGTGAAGAGCTTCAGCCTCAAACCTTCTGACGTACGGATGTTCGACACCATTGGGGCCCAGCTCGGGATGGCAGTGGAGAACATCAGACTCTATGCCGAGGTGAAGGAATCGAGCGAGAAGTACTGGGACCTCTTCGAGAAATCCCGCGACATCCTCTTTACCGTGGACGGGACGGGCCGGCTTACGGTGGTGAATGAATCGATGGAGCGGTTCCTCGGCCGCACCAAGCGGGAGCTCATCGGCTCGAGCATTCTCGACGTTCTGACCGAGGAAGGCAGGGCGCTCGCCCGGCGCATCCTGGCCGGCGACGTCCCCTTGGGGGAGCGCATCTTCGAGTTTGCGGTGAACAGACCAGACGGCAGACAGGCCTATCTCGAGATCAGCGGACGGAGGCTCTTCGCAAAGAACCGTTTCGCCGGATTCCAGGTCGCCGCACGGGACGTGACGGAGCAGAAAGAGCTCCGCGAACTCCTCGTCAAGGCGGAACGCCTGGCCGCCATCGGCCAGGTCGGCATTGCCATGCGGCATGAGATCAACAACCCGCTGACCACGGTCATCGGAAACACGGAGCTGCTCCTGGACCGGTTTGAAGGGGGGGAAGGGGAACTGAAGAAGCGGCTCGAGCTGATCCTGGGCAATGCCTTGAGGATCTCGGAGATCGTCAAACGGATGCAGGAGATCAAACAGGACAAGACCGTCGAGTACCTGAAGGGCGTGAAGATGACGGACCTGACGAATGAATAAGGATGGACTCGGCAATGGGGAGACGCGGGGACGCGGAGACAACGATAGTGAGGATTGCGGAATGCGGAGTTTGGAATAATACGAGGGGTCGAACCGTCAGTGCGGCCGTCATGGTGCTGTGCGCATTCTTATCGCTGGCGGCCGTAAGCCATGCCGTGCTGGTCGACCGGGTGGTTGCGGCGGTGAACAATGATGTCATCACGCTCTCCGAGCTCCGGCAGACAGTCGCTTTCAACGCGGCCGTCAGCGGGAAGGGCAACGGGAGCCGGCTCGAAATGGAGACCCTGCAGGGCATCATCAACCGACGGCTGCTGCTGCAGGAGGCTTACCGCCTCAAGGTCGCCGAGGTGTCGGAACAGGACATCGCGGCTGAGATCGCGCGGCTTCGCGAGCGGCTCGGGACCGAAGCCGCCTTCCGGGAGTTCCTTGCCCGGACCAGCATGACCGAAGCGCAGCTCGAGAAGCTTCTGGGCGAGCGCCTGCTGGTCGAGCGGTTCGTTGAGAAAAAGATCGGTCTCTTCGCCCGCGTGAGCCGGGATGATGTCCAGGCCTACTTCCGAGACCATCCTGACGAGTTCAGGGACAAGCGATTCGCGGAGGTCCAGAAACAGATCACGGCGCGCCTGTCCGAGCAGAAGGTAAGCCAGCAGCTTGACCAGTACGTGGATGAACTCCGCGGCAGGGCGTTCATCAGGATCAACGCGGTGCGGGAAGAAGGGCAGTAGGGAAGGACGAGGGTCAGGGGTCAGGAAAATCCCTACCAGAGCATTCGCAGATTTTCCCGAGAAGGAGCATCATCCTTATGAAAAAGATCGTTCTCCTTGCCATCATGCTCATGCTGCTCCCGGGCATGAACGGCTGCACGTTCCTGAAGGTGAACATCGGGGAAGAGGTCCAGCCGCTCACGGAAAAGGCCATTGCCGGCAAGGGACGGGACAAGGTCCTGGTCCTGGACATCAGCGGCATCATCATGGGTGGGGAGACCGGCTCCCCCCTGTCTGACCGGAAGAAGCCCGGCCTGATCGCGCGGGTGCGCGAGGCCCTTGACCGGGCGCGTCAGGACGCACAGGTGAAGGCGGTGGTGCTCCGCGTGAACAGCCCCGGCGGCGGCGTCACGGCGTCCGACAT